>JAAYIV010000027.1 GCA_012523305.1 Spirochaetales bacterium | reverse complement strand
GGATGAAAACAAACCATGCGATGAGAAATGTTGACACTACTATCCGCATAATGATGTTTCAGTACTAGCAGACTAACAAAGCAAAAATAGTTTAGAATGAATCTGACCAATTACTTCTTAAAAATAATGCAGGAGAACATGAATGCTCGATCGAAAGACTTTCTTTGATACGCTCAAAGGCATATCTAAAAGCCCCCAATCATGGACCATGTCGTTCTACAACGAGAAGATTGCCAAAACCTTACTCGGTGCCGATGCGATTCCCTCGGATATTACTCCTCCAAAGGAATTCACCTATGGAGGATCAGATCCTAAAGATTGGGAAGTGAAAGCAAAATTTGCTGAACGAGGCGGAATGGCAGCCGTTCCGGTAGGATACGGGGCAAACATGTCGTTCGGACACGGCGGTCCTGGCGAGTTCGCAGAAAAAACGATTGAATCGAGTGAGAATGTCCGTATCACCCAATATGAAACAGGGGTATATAAAAAAGTGTGTTATGATCCTCACTTTTACCATTACTATGATTATCCGATCCAATCACCTGAAGAATTCAATAGGTCGATCCTTCCCGATCCGGATGATCCCTTACGCTACAAAAATCTGAAAGAGGAAGTCGAATATCATAAGAATCGTGATAGAGTCACGTTCACCAACCTGATGGGATTTTTTGCTTCAATTCACTATTTCATCTATCAATTCGATTTATTCCTTATGGATTTGATCCTTAAACCAGAAGAAACAATGCACATCATCGAGTGCGTAGGCCAATACAATCTGAGAGTGGCATCACATCTATTGGAAGCTGGCGTCGATGTCATTTGCTTCTGTGATGATTTGGGTAGCGAAAACAGCTTGCTTATCAGCCCGGTTCTATGCAAATCCATATTCATCCCCTGGCATAAGAAACTTGCAGATCTCTGTCATTCCCACGGTGCGATCCTTCACATGCATAGTCATGGAAATATCAATCCGATCATGAACGATCTATACGCATGCGGTATCGACATACTCAATCCTCTTGATCCTAATGAAGGGATGGATATGGCCACACTCTCCCGCCAATATGGCGATCGCCTGACATTTGCCGGAGGACTGGACAAGTTTTTCTTTAATTGGGACACCGAACATCAACGAGAGGCCCTCCGATCACTGGCCTCTGCGATGAATAAAGGATACTTCTTCATGGACTCAGGGGGAATCCCTGAAAATGTCACGGTTGAACAGTGGGAAGCCTTTAAAGAACTCAAAGCGGAATTGATTCAGCAGTAAGACGATGATGCCAATCATATGACATTCTAACGTATCTTATCGACGGTCAGCGGCAGGGTATAATCCTATTTAACAGACGAATGCCCGCTTGATTTCTCTAAGCGGGCATTCTTTTGTACGCATAATAATTCAGCGTATCCCAGTTACAGTAATGATGCCGAATCCTTATCCAAGTATATATGGGCATTTCCATGTAGCTTAAGTATCGAAGATGGATACATCGGATCTACTTTCGCATCATCGCTCAGGCAGTTCTTGACAGCCTGGGCTTTGCGCTTTTCGGGGACTATGCAGAAAATACATTTTGATTTCATGATTTGACTTACCGACATGGTGAATGCTTTCTCAGGTACTGCTTTTAGCGAAGGGAACCATCCTTCGCCAACTTGTTGGTTCCTGCAGATCGTATCCAAATCTACTACCAAATACGGTTGTTCGGTCTTGAAATCAGCCGGAGGATCATTGAACGCCAAATGGCCATTCTCTCCGATTCCTAAGAAAGCCACATCGATTTCAGCAGCTTTTACAGCTGTTGAAAGACGTTTCACTTCTTCATCCAAATTGGCCATGCCATTGATAAGCGTTGCTTTTGCAGGATGGAATCTGTCAACGATGTAGTGTTGGATGTAACCGGCAAAACTTGCCGGATGGTCTTTCGAAATTCCAACGTATTCGTCGAGATGAAATACTTCCACCCTACTCCAATCAATATCCTTATAACACAGTAACGCATCTAAAAACTTAAATTGAGCACTACCGGTCGCTGCCAATAAGCGTATCGTATCTTTCTTTGACAATGCATCCTTCAATGCAATAGCTGCTTTCTCTGCGGCCGCTTGTGCCATCGTTAGCTGATTGTCATAAACATTAATAACCATCTGACGCTCCTGTTTTTCTTATATTGGCAGTTAAAGTACCACGGTTCGCTGTTCACGATGTGATCGATAAATCGCATCGATGATCTTCAGAACATTGAAACCGGCTTCTGCGGTTGTCGATTTTACCTGTGGAACATCCTCTCGGATACATTGTAAGAAATGGCTCAGTTCATCTTTATACCCTAGCGATTCGAATTCATTTACAGCAGGTTTTGTCCAACCCTGTGTGAATTCTGCTTTCTCAACCGCATAACTGATTCCTTGCTTTGAAAATACAGACAACGGACTGCCAAACGTAAGGTCAACCCTGATCAGACCATCGGTTCCGTACACTTCCATGATATCGTTCATCCCTCCGGTGGTAATGTAATTACCTTCCACGAGAGCTTTTTGACCACCTGGATAATGAAGCACTGCCAAAGCCCAATCTTCTCCTTCGAAATCTTTATGAACGAAATTGTCTTCATACCCGCCATTGCAACAGCCGGTTACTTTCTCAGGCATCCCAAGCAGATGCAGGAAATACCCGATGGCATGAATCCCTACATGTATCATCGAACCGCCACCGCAGTATTTAATCGTCTTTGCAAATGGTGAATGCGATCCGTTATGGCACTCTTTACCTTTGAAGAAGAGCGGTTTGCCGATACCACCTTCGTTGAGCAGCTTCTCCGCTTTGACCAAAGCCGGAGCAAAGATCCAGTCTTCGGCATAGAAATATTTTTGTCCTGTCTTCTTCTGGACATCGACAACCTTCTGTCCGTCTTCCAGCGTAGTGGCAAATGGCTTTTCACAAATCACATGCTTGCCAGCTTCCATCGCTTTGATCGCAATCGGAGCATGGAGAAAATTCGGAACACAGATATCGATCACTTCAACATTTGGGTCTCCGAGAAGACCATCGATATCCTCATACATCTTCATAGGGCCATATTCTTTCAAGTATCCTTCCCTGGCCTTTTCTGACAGGTCAGCGACAGCGACCACCTCAGCATTGGGAATGACTCGCCACATTTCTGTATGGAATTTACCTGCGAATTGAGCCCCAAGAATTCCTATTCCAGTTGTTTTAGACATACAAAAACCTCCACATTATCTTTTAATTAGTCTGAACCATGCTGATAGCTTTTTTCGGGCACAAATCAACACATGTCGAGCATGCAAGGCACAGATCTTTGTTCACATAACTTGTCTTGTCATCATGGTCGATAGCATTGCAATGCCCGATCTTCCAGCAAATTCCACAGTTGATGCATTTTTCAGGATCGATATAGGCATACCCGTCATGAACCGTGAGTTCGTTTGCCGATGCGATATTCTTCAGTAGGCGACTACTGATATCATTGATGGATTCGTAACCCATTTCATTCATGTAAACGACCAGATCCTCAAGCATCTTGGGCATCCAATCGAACCCGCGAATCATCGTTTCAGTACAAATCCACAGGGCACTGGCTCCGACCATCAGGTGTTGCACGGCTGTCTGGAGATTGCTTACGCCACCGGAACCGATGATTACCGCATCCGGACCCAAGCCACGTCTCAACTGATACGTATCACGCATCGCCAACGGACGTACGAACGGACCTGACATGCACCCAAGAGTAATCTGATCCTGTAAGCGATAGATACTCTTGTCCGGATTCTTAATATCGATATCGGGAATTCCCAGCCAGTTGCCATTATGTCCTACAGCGGCAGCACCATTGGTAAGTGCCGCATAAGCAGAAGCCGGCAGATGCGGATTCTCCGCGCTGAATTTCACGATGACAGGAACACGTACCGCATCGGTGACACATTTGACGGCAATCGGAAGACATGCAAGATCATTACCGAGACTGGCTCCGGTACTCTTCTTGGTCGATTCTCCGGTTGAAGAGAGGTTGTACGACATATTGGGACAGCACATATTCAGCTCGATGGCCTGTGCTCCCGCGTCCTCAAATTGCTTGGCAAGCTTTCCCCATCCTTCATAATCCTCACCGTCATACGTAATAGTTGGAATTAACAAAAAATCATCCGAGATTTGGTTCCTCGCTTGTTCGACAACCTTGAGCCCTTCTTTTGCAGTCAAACGTTTTTCAGCTGTGAAAATATGAATCTTATCTTGTTTCAACCAACGATAGCGAGGATTGAAGTTCAAATACGGAAACGGTTCGATTGCCAGTTTCACCGAAGCCCCGGCCCATCCCGAATCGGCAGCCGCCTTTATCTGATCAAGATCCCTGACAGTAGGACCTGAACCTACAAGAAACGGGTTTTTCAAACTCAAGTTTCCGATTTTCACCCGTAAGTCAACACTTTTTCCCATGCTATTGCCTCCTTAAAGCATTACAACCCTTATGTTGTCTGTTGCACTTGGAATCAAATGGCTTTTATCACAGCCAAATTCATATCAAATTCAATAACTAAAGCATCTGATGGATCCGAAACACGATAACAATAATCACAATAATATGTTCGATTTCTTACTATTTGAGCACACTGTCACCGCATGCACCCAGAGTTCATGTTAGCTGCACAATAATCAACTATCGCGCCTATCTAGAGTCCTAAATAGGCCTTTCGGACAGCAGGGTCATTGGCAAGATCCCTACCCGGACCTTCGGCAACCACTCTCCCTGTTTCCAATACATACGCATAATCGGAAATGGAAAGTGATTTGACAGCATTTTGTTCAACCAGCAGCACTGTCAATCCTTGCCCACGCAGCGTTTCGATCAGTTTGAAGATTTCAAGGCTAATTAACGGAGCCAATCCCAAGGACGGTTCATCGAGCAACAACAATTTCGGATTACTCATCAGCGCCCGTCCGATGGCAAGCATCTGCTGCTCTCCCCCTGAAAGAGTACCGCCTTGTTGGTTTTTCCTTTGGCCTAAAATCGGAAACAATGTATAGGCTCGTTCGATATTTTTTTCGATAACTGCCGGATCCTTTATCGTATACCCGCCAAGCAATAGGTTTTCCTTTACGGTAATCGATGGGAAAATCCGACGTCCTTCCGGTACTTGCACCACGCCTGCTCGTACAATTTTCTGAGGAGAAACCGGTATTGGCTCACCTTTGTAAAAAATCTCCCCGGAAGTTTTTTTGACCATACCGCTTATCGCATTGATGGTTGTCGACTTCCCGGCACCGTTGGCTCCTACTATTGTAACGATTTGTCCTTCTGAGATTTCGAGATTGATACCGTGGAGGGCCGTGATACCGCCATAATGAACAGAAAGATCGCACACCTTTAACATATTTCTCCCCCCATGTCACCTAAATAAGCTTGCAGCACTGCTTTGTTCTTGATGATTTCTTGCGGTGTGCCTTCTGCGATTTTCTTACCAAAGTCGATCACATGGATGATAGAACAGATTTTCATCACCAAATCCATATGGTGTTCGACAATTATTATCGACAGGTTTTTTTGCTCTTGTATTTTTTGGATCGTACCCATCAATTCACGTGTCTCCGCGGGATTCAATCCGGCAGCCGGTTCATCAAGCAACAAGAGCTTCGGTTCGTTCATCAAGGCCCTGGCCAATTCGAGACGGCGTTGCAACCCGTAGGACAGGCTTTTTGGCTTGCTTTTCGCATACTTGCTTAAATCAAAAAACTCGAGATACTCCATAGCGATATCTTCAAGGACAGTTTCATTCTTACGCACCCGAGGCGAGTGGATGAACTCTTCGAACATCGTATACGTAAGTCGGCTCGTATAAGAGAGTTTCACATTATCAATTACGGACAACCCTTCGATCAAACGAATATTCTGAAACGTTCGTGAAACTCCAAACCGTTGGATTTTATGAGAAGGGAGTTTGGTGATCTCAACATCTTCCAAGAAAATCTTACCCGTATCGACTGTCTGGACACCGCTGATCATATTGAATGTCGTGGTCTTTCCAGCTCCGTTCGGACCTATGATGGCACTGATGGTGTTATAGGGTTGAACCATGGAGAAATTTGATATTGCCGCCACACCTCCGAAATTCTTGGAAATGGCTTCGACGCGTAACAAATCCATAATCAAGCCCCCCTCTTTGGTGATTTCCTGCGATTGAACAATGATTTGATCCATTTGGGAGACAGTTCAAAGTTACCAAAGAGACCTTGGCTGCGGAAAATTATCACCAAAATCACCAAGACAGCCAAAATTACATCGCGCCATACGTTGGCAAATCGGAACAATTCGCCGAAACTGTAGTAGAACAAGGCTGTGACTAACGCTCCGGTAACACTATTGATACCACCAACAAAAATGATGACTATCAAACGTGCCGACTCGAGCCAGTCGAACAGGTTCGGCTCGATGAAGGTCATATTGAATGCCAACAGGGCTCCGCCATAAGAAGCGATCGCAGCAGATAATAGAAATACCTTAATCTTATGTGCATAGACATTGATTCCCATTGCCTGAGCTGCCAGCTCATCATCGCGGATAGAAATGCATGTCCTTCCGAACGAAGATCGTTTGAGGTTTGCTATGATGAAGAGCACCACGACTACCGAAATTGCAATCAACGGTAATTCAGCTGCGTAGGGAATCCCAGCCATACCCATCGCGCCACCGGTAAGCTGACTTGTCCATAACAATAATGCCCTGACCATTTCGCCAAAACCGAAGGTTATCAGCAAGAAGTAGTCTCTGCGAAGTTTCAGCGTCGGCACGCCAATGATCAGGCCTCCTACAAGACCCATGACTATCGCTAGGATGAAAGCGAGCCAAATCGGCAATCCGAAACGTAAGGTTGCCAACCCAGCGGTATAAGCTCCGATCGTGATGAACGCTCCGTGTCCGAGTGAGAAAAACCCTGTCAGACCGCTCAAAAGGTATACTGACAGCACAAAAATGGTGTACATCAGCGTCGTTTCTAGAACGTTTGCGAAGAAGTAAAACATATGTGCTCCTTATGCCTTGACGGTATACAGGTTTCCTGCAATACCTTGCGGGCGTACCAGCAACAGTATTACAATAGCCAGGTAGATGATGATTGGAGTCACAGAGGAACCCAATTCGGCAATCAGAAGTGATTCGACTATCCCGAGCAAGATGCCGGCTATCACCCCGCCGGTAAGACTCCCCATACCTCCGATGATTGCCGCGATGATTCCTTTTATCATCGAAGAACCGATGAACGGGGTAACAGTATAGGTCATGCCAAGGAAAAATCCGGTAATGCCCGCAAGAGCACCGGCGATGATGAACGTGATACCGGTAATCACATCGGTGTTTATCCCCATCAAAGGCGGAGTATAGATATCGCTGGAGGCAGCTCGGATAGCGATGCCCAGTTTTGTTTTCTTCAAGAATAGCGTAAGTAATATTAACACGACTGCAGATACTGCCAACATCAGTAAATAGGTTCCGCTGAACACCAATTGGCCGATTGAAAATGCAGTCCTTTTAAAGAATTCAGGGTATGGAAAGTAATAAGATCCCCAAATGGCTGCGAATGTCTGCTGCACCATCATTGCAACGGTTATTGAATTGACGAACAGATAGGTAAGCGGTTTTTTGGCAAGTCTGACCGGGCGGAATACCAATCGTTCAATTAACAACCCCGTCGCAGCGCCGACCAAAATGGTAGCTATCAATGCGAGAGGAAAACTGGAAATTAATTTTGACGATATAAAAAATCCGGCGTACGCGCTTACGGTAACTACTCCTCCATGTGAAAAGTTGGAAAACTTCAAGACATTGAATACCAACCCGAATCCGACTGCCATAACGGCATACACGCCTCCGAGCGATATTCCGTTCACCAACTGTTGAACAAATACTCCTGATTCCATCTGAACCTTCCTTATGGTTACTAGCCTACTACTATTGTGTCAGGGGAAAATCAGATTTTGCAAGTCATTGAATATCTTTCTTGCATTATCATCATTTCATGATATTATTATAAGGAAGAATGTCATATAGTCAATGTTTTTCTTAAATCACTTAGAGGAGGATTCACATGAGTACAAAGACTCGTATCGTCGCACTTGCATTGGTATTGCTAATAGCAAGTGGATTTGCGTTGTATGCGCAAGGCCAACAAGGTGAAACAAAACCGATAAAAATCGGGATGTACGCTGATTTGAGTGCCGGTTCGGCACAGTGGGGAACAGACTGTGAGAAAGGCGGACAACTGAGGGTCAAAGAAGTCAATGAGGCCGGTGGCGTTCTCGGTCGTCCGGTCGAACTGATTGTCTATGATATCAAGCAAAGCCCGACAGAAGCGGTGAACGCTTATACCAGGCTTGCGCAACAGGATAAAGTTGCTGTTGTGAACGGATCATTGCTTTCCAACACTTCGTTGGCGGTTTCTCCCGTTGCTGAACGCCTTAAAGTGCCCGTGGTATCAAGAGCGATGGACGAAAGAGCAACCACCCCGGCATTTAAGCCCGAAGATCCGGAAAAGGAAATCGCAGTCAACCCTTATTTCTTTACTACACAGCCTTCGGCTTTCCAACAAGCTGCCATTATCGCCAGTTATGCGATTCATGAGCTTGGGATGAAGACCTTTGCCATGTTGTATTCACCGGCCAACTCCTATTCGCAATACCTTGCTTATGGATTCAGGCATTATGTTGAAAAGAATGGCGGAACCATGTTGGGCAGCTTCGAATACCAAGCCGGAGACCTCGATTACCGTGCCCAGCTTACCCGTGTCAGAGAGCTCAATCCAGAAGGATTGTTCCTTCCCGGGTATGTCACTGAAAACGCCAACGCCGCAAAGCAAGCTCGTGAACTCGGTGTTAAGTCAGTCTTCCTCGGAAACAACTCTTGGTACAAGCCGATGGATGAAGTTGCCGGTGTAGCTGCCGATGGTTCTTATTTCCCCAACAACATCACGTTCGACGATCCGAAGTTGCAGGATTTCTTTGCTCGTTACATTGCGGAATACGGCCAAGAACCAAGACTCCACTCGTTCTCCGGGTATGACGATGTCGGTGTCATGATCGATGCAATCAGACGTGCCGGCTCGGACGATCCCGCAAAGGTTCAAGCGGCATTGGCTGAAGGCTATCCGTTTGAAGGTGAAGTTACCACCATTCAGTTCGATCCAAAAACTAACCGTGCGATCAACATCCCGCTTGCCATCCTCAAGTTCGTGGGTGCCTCTATCGAGACAGTTGATTTCGCTTATTATGCTAAGTAATCAATGTAGTTGATCGAATTACGTCAGTGGTAGGCTGTTGCTCAGGCAACAGCCTTTTTTCATCTTCTGGAATAGGAACATTGTAACATTTGATTGACTATGAGAAAAAATGTGTTACCATTTAATTGTGAAATATCACGTGATATAATATTTATTAGATCGCATTCATACTTGCATGGAGAGAATAATGATAGTCGAACAGAAACAATTGAACGAGGTGATCGAGCATTGCATCAATACGTATGATCAAGCGCGAACCCGCATAAGCATGCGACGTAACTTTGACGCGCTAAGTTATAGGAAGGTCGACCGATTACCGGTTGTGTATCAATATCCGTCCGACAAGAACTCGCGCTGGCGACCTGTTGACAACAGATTCACCTACAAATGCAACACCGCGATGCTTTACAACCAATTGATAAATGCATGGGATCTTCATTGCGTGGATCATGACCTCCTGAAGGATGACTTGCCGTTTACCGTAAGACCAAACTGGGGAACGGTGACAGTCGCTTCACTGTTCGGATTTGTCCCTGAACAACGGGATGATCAGACCCCGTGGATAAGAAGAGGGGAAACACCATATGAGCTGGACTCAGTCTTCGATGCGAATTTTGACATCAAAGATGGCTTGTGGGTAAAAAAAATAATTAAAACGTACGAATACTATCATGAAGTGCTTTCCAGATATCCGGAACTCAAGGACGTGATGATCATCACCCTACCCGATCTTCAGGGTCCTTTTGACACATTGGAACAAATCATGGGAGAATCATTGTTTCTGGAGATGATTGATAGACCGGATGTGGTAAGAAACGCATTGATCAGGGTCGCTGAAGTTCAGATCGATTGTATGAGATTGTTTGAGACATATTGTACCGAACCAGAACCCGGATTCAGCCACCAGCATGGCACGTGCATTCGTGGCAACATCCTGATTCGGAACGATTCGGCGGTCATGATTTCACCTGAGCTGTATGCCGAAACTGTATCGGCCGCAGATTCGATGATACTCCAAGAAGCTCATGGAGGAGCGGTACATTCATGTGGAAAGATCGATCATGTCATAGATCAAATTATTTCCTTACCGAATGTAGTGGGCATTGATTTTGGTCAATCCTACATGAATGATGTTCAAATCATATACCAAAAAGCAAAAATTAGAGAAATTCCGTTGCTACGCATCAGACCGACGATTGAAGAGATGACCGATGCTTCCATACTGGATACATATCCTACCGGAATGACATTGGTAGTGGAAACCGATTCGCTGCAACAAGCCCTAAAGGTGCATGAAGCATATCTGAATGCTTCCGAGAAACGATAAAGGTGGCCCGGAATACATCCTGACCACCTTCATCGCTGTGATTTTATACGTTGGCCTGCGTATGCTCAATCCTTAACGCCCTTGACAAAATTGTCTGTCAGGGTATCCAGTTCTTTGATCTGTTCTTCGGTCAGCCCATGCACCGCCGGTTCATCGGCGAGTTTGTCAGCCATACGCTCGGCTGTCTCTGCAGCAGAAGGGCTTCCTGCTTCTTCCCAGTCCATCCTTCGTTTTCTGAACAAGACCTTTGGCTCGAAGAATTCGCTTCGATAGTGATCGAGTGTATGATCGTGCTCCAAGAATGATCCTGCGATTCCAACCTCCCGGATCACATCCACAGCCAAGGATTCATCATTCACTTCCATTGATCGCATATATCGTTTCGCATAGGTGATCATCTCATCATCGAGAACTGCCTGCGCGGGAGAAACGGTCATTTCCGATTCCAACTGCCCTACCGACCAGATGAGCGAAGAGTGTTGTTGCAAGTGCGTGGCATACCCGAACATCTTTTCCAAAGATGCCTGGCTATCGGGCATCATCGATTCCGTTGACACCCAACTCCCTGACGGGATCGACAAATAACGCCCTAGTTGAGCGGCTGCCGCCGCATACAAAGCATTCTCGGGACCTCCGGTTACCGCTGTTGCATAACGCATATCCAGCACGTGAGCCAACCCAAGATTGAAGATACAAGGACGGCCAGGTTCCAAAATCTGATTCAGAACAACTCCGGCTAGAATTTCGGCGGTTCCAACGGCACTCGATCCTGCGAGAGTAACGGGACCCGAGACTCCGGCCATCGGTTCACCGTTAATGGTGATGGGAATGTTCGATCCGGCGGTTCTTCTGAAGATATCCAACGCCAGGCGGGTCCATCTCAGCGGTCCGTGGGCAGTAAAACCGATGCTGAACCAAGGATAATCGCCTACCACATGTTTCATCCTCACCATCACATCGGCACTTTCGGGCGAAGAGCAGAGCACGCGGATATGTTTGGTTGAGTTTTGTGCGATCAGGTTCAAGCCAACCACATCACTCGCCTTAGCCGGCACGTCTTCCATCGCATAACTGAAAATACCATCGACATTCTCGAGTCTGTGCAACAACCTTGCCCATCTCGGTAAATCCGAAGAAACCAACGGCCTTATCTTTCCATGTTCATATATATTCAATCCAGGCACCGACCAAATCACCGGCTCCATAGCTTCCGGGGTGACAGGCTTGCCTTTATTGAAACGGTCGGCAAAGTGTACGGTAGAAGGACACAATGCAATTTTTTCCTTAACAAGTTGTCGCGGAAATTTGATTACGTTTGGTCCATTGCCCATCATCGCGCCGTTCGATAGGAGCAAGTCACACAACTGGTCGTGTTCCATTCGAACGCCCGGATCCTCAAGCAGATCAAGCGCTGCATTAAAAATTCTTTCTACATCGATTCTCAACTCTTTACTCCTTACATATCAAGGTTTGAACAATCAATTCACTTTTTTATCGATTCGTAATATAATGTTCTTACAATAAACAAATAAATAAAATATTCTACTATTTACATCATCTTATGTTATTATATAATAGTGGAAGAAACAACACAATGTTTTTATTGTAATGGAAGTCATGAAAATTTCTAGTCATCGAGAATGGGATTATGATGTCAATAATGTTACGGCCTGCAATATTGCATTCTTCGCAGTTTGGTGAAGTATAATAGTTCATGAGATTGCATGATTGCTTTGTATATAACAGATGCTGTAGGAGGTAGCTTTCGTGCTGAGCACCATAGAATTCATCCATAACACGGGACGTTATAGGATGAAGGATCGTGAAAAGGCCCGGGTATTCCAGGAAATCGCAATGACTGCGCTGAGCAGCCGTAAAAGTATCGCGGTGAAAACAAAAATCAGACCGATGACGGTTTCCGCAGCAGTCCAAGAACTCATCGATGACAATCTGGTGGTCGAATGTGGCAACAGCGAAAAAGAAGGTCGCGGACGACCTGAAGTTTTTTTGGAAGTAAACCACAATCGACTCGTTGCAGTGTCGATGCATGTGCAGGCTCGCCAGTTGCTTACTTCAGTGGTTAACATGAAGGAAGAGCCGATTTGCGAGCACACCGAGCAACTTGACCATTCTATAAGCAATGAAGATTTCATCGAAGCGTGTTACCGATCTTTCGATGAGGTAAAACAACAACTTCCGCCTGAAAGTGAAATCCTTGGAATCGGAGTCTCGCTCATCGGAACTGTTGCCTCCAGTTCGAGCATCTGGATATCTGCCGCCCGTTGGAGGAATATTAAGAACCTAGATTTCTCAGCGTTACAAACCAAAGTCGGTATTCCTGTCAGTATCACGAGGGTACAGGATGCCGAACTTGTCCACTTCATTCAAAAACACCCCGCTTACTCAGATAAAAATATCGTATTTGTCCATTGGGGATTTGGTATCGGAGCTTCGTATGCCCATAAAGGACGTATCCAGGGTTCTACCATCGGTCGGTTTTGTGAAGTGGGTCACACTCGAATATCCATGAAGCATGACAAGATCTGCCAATGTGGAGCTATCGGGTGTCTTGAAACAGAAGCAGCGTTGTGGGCTATCAGTTCTGATTTGAAGGGAGTGCTTTCAGGAAGCCTGACCGAAGAGCAACATGTGGCGAACGCGATGAAGGATATGAATCTTTCGGAACACCCCGCAATCCTAAAAGCCCTTGACTATGTTAACTTGGCTATCTTGAATCTCCACCAAGTGTTCTATCCGGATACTTTGATTATTATCGGACCGTTTGTTGAAAATGAGGAGCTATTCAATTCGATGCGTGATTTCTTTTACGAGCACATCCCCGATTATGCTCGCGACGGAGTTGAATTCCGCCATATATCCGGAGGTTTCAAAGGATGTATGCCTGGTAGTGTGTATCCATTTTTCAAGAAACGTTTGAAAGCCCTTCTTACCTTTTCAACGGCGGAATCGCATGGAACTCCACACGTCTGATTGACATTTTCAACATGATTTGATCATAGATTCTCCAGACGATCTTCTACTGCCGCACATCGCGGCAGTGTTCATGTATTGTTGTTCTTATGACTCAACCAGGGATGGTTCCTAAAGGCTCCATATTTTATATTTTATGGCTATTTTTTGTCATAACTCAGTGATATTATTCTGATAATGTAGATTTCTTATGCTCATATCAGGAGAAAAATCATGAAAAAGTGTCCATTCTGCGCTGAAGAGATTCAAGATGAAGCAATCTTTTGCAAACATTGTAGAAACTATCTTTCAGATGAGGCCAAGGCTGCCTTGATGCATCAGTTAAGCAGCACCGGCACGCCACCACAAGTTGTTAGGGAATTTCAACCGCTGATAGGAGCGTATCGTTCAAATTCACCGGTAAAAACACTCATGGTGGTATTCACGATCTTAATCTTTATTGCTTTTATCAGTATGCTTGAGTATATAGGATACGGTCTACGATATCGTGATGAGGTCTTCTATGCGGTCCTGTTGTTTTTAATACTAAGTGGCAGTTTCATCGGATTTTTATGGTTCACAATACATTTATTCTGCTATAAGGTAAGTCTTTATTCAGAATGCATCACGATCAAGACCCTTATACGTACCACCACCATCGCATTCAAGCAGATTGATCGATTTATGATCTATGAATCTACCAATGGCAGATCTTCAAAAAAATTCTACACGATCAAGATCAGTTATAAAGATGAACATGGCAAGCCGTTATCCATTTCCATTAAATATTATGTGAAAGACATTCTTGAACTCTATCAGAAAGGCAGTAGTATTCATGCAAACTTACATGCCCCGGTGTGTCCCTATTGCAAAAGCAACAGGATAACTTCATTCGATAAGGTATGTCCGGATTGCTTGAAAGAGATCGATTATAACGAATTAATTAAATAGCCGGAGGTCGCTTATGGAAAGATTCCTAGTGTATTTGATTGTAATCATCATCGTGAACACCGTAATTTATTTCATCAATAGAAGCAGACGCAAAAAGAGAAGTGAAATCAAACGCTCCTTCGACAACATGGGTACTGAGATTGATGAATTATTGAAAGAAGGGAAAATACATGAAGCAATGACGCATGTGTACACCATCTGCGTCACTGCGGTAAAGAGCCAAAACTTCCTGAAACCGGAAGTGTATGACCTCTTTAAAACAGTTATAAATAAGTCAAAACCATATGCATCGACTTTGATTAAGGACTACGATGAGTGGAAACTCAATCATGCGCTGGAAGTCCTCGATCAATCTTTTAATGGCAAAGTGTATTCCGATGTGGAACTGGAACGAACGATGCTAGTGTTAAACGAATACCTGAACGGTATAGTGAGGACTCCGGCTTGATTGTGTCCTAAGGAATGAAGACCTTCGGTCAGGCCGAAGGTCTTCATCGTATTACCTGGAGCGGGCGTTTTTCTTCTTCCGCAGATAGGAGGAGAAGCCTGACCAGAAAATAAAGAATACCGTAAGAAGCAAAAAGAATAATGAAATCGGCCGAGTGAAGAACGGTACGATCGATCCTTTGCTGAGAATCAAAGATTGGACCAGGGATTTCTCAAACAGGCTTCCAAGAATATGACCCATGAGCAACGGAGCTGTCGGGATATCCAATTTTTTCATGATGTAGCCGAGTATGCCGAAAAACAGCATGACATACACATCAAACATACTTGTTCCCACCGAATAGGCACCGAAAATACATAACACTATGATGATGGGAAATAAAATCGCCTTGCTGATCTGAATCATTTTCATGAATAATTTCAAGCCTAATTGGGCAATGACCAGATGCAAAACATTCCCGACCATCAAAGATATGAAAATCGGGTACACCAAATCAGCTGATTTGGTGAACAACTCAGGTCCTGGGACTATCCCGTGGATCAAGAATACTCCTAAAAGTATCGCCGTGATCGCGTCGCCTGGAATACCGAGGGTAAGCAGTGGAATCAAGGCACCGCCAACAGTAGCATTATTCGCAGTTTCCGGTGCGATCACTCCTTCCAAAGCTCCCTGTCCGAAGGAGTCCGGATCTTTTGAAGCGTTTCTTGCAGCACCATAGGCAACATATGCAGAAATCGACGAACCGCTACCAGGAAGGGCACCTATTCCGATACCGATAAATGAAGAACGAAGGATATTCCAGATATTTGCTTTGAATTCCTTCATCGAAATAACATTGTCTTCACGGTTTTTTGATATCGGAATCACGGTTTCCTTTGATCCGGCGACAGCCTTTTTCTCTATTTGAACAAAGAATTCAGAAACTCCGAACAATCCGATCAGCATCGGGAGAAATGGAATCCCACCGTAAAAATTTATGTTTCCAAAGATAAAACGACTCGCAGCCGAAATCGGTTCGATACCGATAGAGTAGATGAACAATCCGATAAGTCCCGCAGCGATTCCTTTCAGCCTATTCTGGCCTGACGCGACTCCGATCGTGACCAAAGCGAAGAACACAAGTGAGAATTTCTCATTCGGTCCGAATTTGAGGGCAAATCTCGCAATCTGTGTTGCCAGTGCAATAAGCAAGATATCTGCAATCAATTCACCGATGACCGATCCATATATCGAAGCCTGTAAAGCCTTTCCGCCTTGGCCCTTCAATGCCATAGGATACCCGTCAAGTTGCGTGCAAGCGGCAGCAGGAGCTCCCGGGGTATTGATCAATACGGCGGAAATTGATCCTCCGTACGTTCCTCCCTTGTATACGCCAAGAAGCAGGCTCAACCCTGTGATAGGGTCCATATAGAACGTAATCGGTAACAATAAGGCGACAATCATCGGGACGTTCAGGCCTGGAATCGCACCGATGACGATACCGATAATCAAACCAAGAGCTACGGCGAGTACATTACTCAACGTGAAAAACACACTCATCGCATCAACTAATATTTCAAACATATCGCTCTCCGTCTCTCCCGTTAGAAAAGAAATCCGTGTGGCAACGGAATCTTAAATACATACTCAAACACCAACCATACAACCACAGGGACGACCACTACCGTGACAGCCATCTTCACCCAGCTGCGCAGTCCGAAGATATAGGAAAACACAGCGACAAACACCGCACTTGCCACAACGATACCGATGATCCTAAACATTTCGATATATGCGACCAGCAAAAGTATCGACCCGCCAACCCGTAAAAAGCTTTCTAGGGAAAAATCGATATTCTTTGTTGTTTTATGTTTGGCCCTGAATGACTTTATCACCATGAGAAATCCGACAATCATCAGTGCTACCGCTACGACCGTCGGGATAAAGGCTGGCGTAGTCGTGGTATGTATGGATGGAGTGACCATAATCTGACTCGGAATCAACAGCAATATTACAAGACCGAACAGAAGGAAAAAAAGCCCTTCGATCAATGTCTGTTTGTTATGTAGTACCATTATGTATCACTCCTTCCTTTCAAATGGTTATTTCAACAATCCCATTCGTTCGATTATGCCTTTATTGCCTTCGTAGTCATTGACCCATACTTTATGGAAGTCTTCACCGTTTTTGGGTATGTAGCTCTCTCCGGCTTTCTTGACCATATCGACAAACTCGGGATCTTCGACGACCTTCATGAACACGTCGCGAAGAAAGGTGACAAGTTCGTCAGACATCCCCTTGGGACCTGCGATACCGGTAAACGGACTTGCGATTACGTTCCAGCCATTTTCAACGGCTGTCGGCATATCGGGCAGAGCTGGATCGCGAACTTCGTTAAAGGTCAACAAAGCATTCAAGGCTCCGGTATTCACATGTGAAAGAATCGTTGCGATACTACTGGTCATCGCGATGTCGACGTGACCACCGAGGGCCGCTTCTACCGCTTCGTTATCATTTCCTACCGGCACGTGGGAGAACGTGATGCCAGCAGCCTCAGCCCAGCGTAAGAATCCCATCTGGGGTCCGCTGAGTGTCACGCACGCATAGGTGACTTTTCCAGGATTAGCTTTGGCATAGGCTACCAATTCCTGTACATTCTGATAGGGACGTTTAGGATTGGATGCGATTACCATCGTACCGCTTCCGATCTGCCCTAGGGGGATGAAGTCAAACGTATCATACGGAGCCTGACCAAGGAGCACCGGAAAAACATTTGTTCCGGGAGTCATTGCAATCAAGGTGTACCCGTCTGGTTTTGCTGCTGCGACGTACTGGCCACCGATTACACTACCGCCACCGGCTTTGTTTACAACAACCATCGGCTGCCCCAAATATTTCGGAGCTACGGCAGCGAAGAATCTGGCATTGATATCTGTTCTTCCACCAGCGCCCCAAGGCACGATCAACTCAATTGTCTTTGTCGGATAATCAAGGGTTTTTGTCTGAGCTTCTGCAGCACCTTGGGCAAACAATCCTGCCGTCATGAATAACACAACGAACAACACGAGAATCTTTTTCATACGTCCTCCTAGATGTCATCCTCCTACGGAAGATGTTTCTTAATTATATATGCCTCCCGAGCAGGCATAAAATGCTTCATCGAGATGATAGGTCCCTCGCTGAGGATTGAGCCAGGCAGCCCCAGCAAAGGGATGGCTTTGGATAAGTTGGGTCCAATTGAGATAATGGTCGGCTCCATTGGATTCCATAAAATTCATCTGTAATTTTTCAAATGGACGCAACCGAGCCGCAACGTTGCGATTCAAATCCGCCAATCGCGGGATACAAGCCGAATCAGCGACAAAACACGGAATATCGAACGAATAAGCGGTCGCTATCATTTCCAAACTAGCGCTGAGCGTCTTTCCGGCCGGTTTTATCGCAAAAGCCCTGTACCCTGCTCCGATACGCTCAACAACATCCTCGGAGCTTTCTACCGATTCGTCACCAGCGATAACAACCGGAATATCGGACACATCAATCGAAACAGGTCCGTCAAAAGGTTCTTCCAAAATCACCACGCTATCAAGCATGCCGATGGCATCGAGAAACTCAAGTAACCTCAGCAAAGTCTCCTTCTTCTCATATCGGCCGTTGGCATCCAAGTAATAGTAAACTGGTCGTTCGGTACCGATGGTTCTCAGCAGTTCGAACACTTCTTTTACTCGCTGACAATCTTTTGCGAACATCTGTTCTTGGGTTCCTGACTGACCTAACTTCACCTTGAATAAAAACACTCCGTCGCGTGCCATCAGTTCGATTTCTTTACGCTCAATTCCATACGATACCAATGGTACATAGGCGATCTGACTACTATGGTGCGAGAGCATTTTTGCATACTGTTCTGGTAGCATTTCGTCAAAAGTGCGTGCACCGATCGCTTTTGCATACAGCTTCCACAAACAAAAATCGAGCGAAACCAATGCATTGAGGGTAAAGGTCTTACGCACTTCATCTGAATTGGTTACCGCTTTTGCATAATCATGAACAGCCGGAAACAAATCCTTGAGAATACGATCGGGTCGACTCGTTGCATCATACTGTTGCCCAACAAGGAGTTTTGCAGCGAATTCAGCGATCGCACTCATCAAGAGATTTCCCCCGGCTTCACAATGATCGGTGAAGATAGCCTGATCTGACCACAACACCGACAATCCCCCGGGAGCCTGTACCGTAAGACCATCATCGGTGATTAACGTCATCATGGTCACCCATTTTTCAGAAAAAAAACTTCCTTTGAAACCAAATTTTCGTCTCAACGGTTCACGCACGATATCCAGATCATAACCGACTATCTTCATGAGAGTTTCTCCCTACCCTACCCAAATCGGACTCGACCAGGCCATCTGTCCATTCAACTCACGCACCCTCACATAATACCAGTCACCAGGATTCAAGTCCTTTGAGGTATCGGTCCATTCGGTATGTACTTCGTACTCGAACGGGAATACCAAGCGATGCATGACGAAGCTTTCGGAAGTAAACACATCTGTGAACGTGATGTCATTATCCCCGACCAATTGCTCCAACGTCACGGTCCGCTCAACCGAATGGGGTTTGGTCAACTTCACCTTGATCCTTGTCGATGCATCGCCTTCAAGCGAAAGAATAATCGATTTTGTCGGATTTTCCAGATATGCGTTCTTTCTCGAAGTGAATGATTCAAGATGGAGGTGTCTATCGTCGATCCATGTAAGTTTGTCACGAAGCGTCTCTTCGTAAGGACCGGCTTGGAAACAACGCTCAACTTTCTTTAGCCTACCGCCGAGAATCTCTATGTCCATGTCCCAATTGCAGGTACGGGCGAGATCAAGAGCGGCCCATGGTCCCCAACCGTATTGGATCCTGCATTTAGCTTCTTTGAAATCTGTGGTTCTTTCATGTGACAGTTCATCAGGATAGGCTCTATGCACTATCTTTCCGTTCTTGATCAATTCTACTACCTGAACGGCATCTTCACCGACTACATCAATTGTTACATCCCGCTTGTCCGATGCGGGCAATTCACTGCCCATCGGGTTGCCGTTGATCATGAAATCAACCATGATGCGATCTCCGGTGACGGCATAGGTTCTCCTGTTACGGATTGCTTCGAAAATTGATTCTTTCGAAAGACCGTCCGACCAAATTGCCACCAACCCCTCTCCGTATGCTCCAGGATAACCGAAATGATCGTCAGTAGAGGCTACAAACCCAAAACGAAGACCCTTCTTTAAATTGTATTCCAACGAATTTGAATATGCACAACCGCCGTTACTGTGCAAAATCATCGGGATATGCGAACGATCGGTCTCGGTACAGCCGTGTTCGGAGAAGATTTCCACAACGGGAGTTACGCTTGGATCGAATACCGACCAATTTGCCCCCCTCCATCCCAGCTTATAGCCAACATGGTGTGGAATCGCCAAAGCGTTTTCATTCCGTGCAAAATCAAACAAATCCTTCACATTGTCGGGCAGATAGAGGTTTGGCTGGTCTTTAGGGAAAATCAAACAAAAATCCCCGTAGGTGCTCGAATGCCATTCATACCCGATCATCGACACAAATCCTTCATCGTTTGCTTCTTCAACCATTTTTCGGGTTTTGTCCCAATGTGCCGAGTGGACTTTCGAACCGTTTACCCATACCATATGCCTATCTCCGGGCATGATCGGCATGTCATGCCAGTACGCATGGCCGGTGAAGGCAAAGAAATCAAGGTGTTCCCTGGCTATTTCGATCGTTCGCCCGAGGGAACCTTTCGCATAGCCAACCGCATTATGATTATGGATATCACCCCAATAAAGTTGGTGCCCGCTAGCTGAATGTACGTCCTGTCTATTCTGTTTTCCCATCAGCAAAACCTCCTTAGATTATGTGTTCGTTCAAACTGGTAAACGTACCAGCAGAAAGTTTTTCACGAATTTCCTCGAATGCCTTGTTTCGGCCCGCGTCCGATTCACACGGACCTCCACCAAAATGTCTCACCTTGTTACAAGACACCAGATGACGAGCGATTTCACCGGTAAGACGGTATTGGACATCCTTGTAACGTTCTTCATTGAAGTGATTCGTCACCTCTGTTGGAGTGTCCTCCATATCATATAACTCCCCTTCGCCATTATCACAGATTACCAGTTTGTATCTTCCGTCGTAAGCGAGGATTCTTCCATCGAGCTCACTGAACGCAACAGGCCTGCCAGGTTGGGTCGGGTCTTTGAGGTACTTGCAAAGATCTTCGCCTTGTACATGAGGGGGAATGTCTATGCCAGCGATCGACAGGAACGTACGGTGCAGATCCACCCAATCGGCAAAAGCAGTACAGCGAGTGTTCGGTGTTACAGTGGGGCCCGCGATTATCAACGGAACATTCATCGATCCTTCGTAAAAGGTTCCTTTGTACGGTAATCCGTGATCTCCCAGATGGTCACCGTGGTCACTTGAAAAAACGATGAGCGTGCTATCGAGGAGATTCCTTTTTTCGAGCACTGCCAAGATCTTGCCGATCTGTTCATCGATAAACGATATGCTCGCATAATAATGCTGCCGGATCTTTTCCCATGTATGCTTGGTGGCCTTGCTGTAATCATGCAGGTAGAGTACGTTCTTTTTAAAGAATTCTAGAATTGCCTTTTGGTACTTCGGTTTGGCATCCAGTTCCTCAAGCGACCCGACCGGTTCGGGAATCGGAGCATCCAGATACAGATCAACGAACTCGTTAGGAGGATCGTACGGATCGTGGGGGCTATTGAAGGACACCCAACAGAAAACATGTTCATTCGGTGCCGTTTCCAGATATTCGACTGCTGAATCAGCTATGAACGCATCGACATGAAATTCTTTGGGCAGTGGGCTTTCAATCGCTCCGAGGAACGCGTTATAGCCTTTTTCATAGGCAGGATGCCTTCGTTCCAATCCCTTGCGTCCCAAGAATTGAGCGTGATGATCTGGTCTGAAAAAATGGCGTTTATCTTCAGCGATAATTCTGTGGGAGAACCCTTCGGTGCTGTCCCACGGATCAAAATGCATTTTCCCTATGGCTGCGGTGTGCCACCCAGCTGAGTTGAAAGCTTCAGCTATCGATGGAGTCTGTTCAGATATCCAGTTGAAGTTTGCAGGTACTCCGGTACTGGAAGGATATTGCCCGCTGATAAACGATGCCCTGCATGGTTGGCATTGGGGGGCGACAGATATTGCGTTATCGAAGACGATCCCATTGTGAGCCAGAGCATCTAGCACCGGTGTCTTCAAGAAGGAAAGCCCATAACATGGAAGCGAATCTTTGCGTTGTTGGTCAGTGGTGATCAAGAGGATATTTTTAACTTCGATGTCCAACTCCACACTCCTCGTTCGTTTCAGCTGATCATAACATCTTCGGGTTGGCGAATATTTTGTCCAATTCCTAGTAAGAGACAATTCTAGAACTATCTTAGAAAATAATAACATACTGTGATGATAATACAAGAGAAATTTATATTTTTTTACAATCCGAT
>JAAYIV010000167.1 GCA_012523305.1 Spirochaetales bacterium | reverse complement strand
TCGGAGTTGGTAAAGACGGTAAGGCTATTACGCCATATGATTCGTGGCTTGACACACGGTGTGCCCCATATCTCGAAAAGATGCGTTATGAAGCCAATGATTTGATCTTAGGTAAAGCGGGAACTGCCCCGAGTATCAATCACGGTCCGAAAAAGTTGTGGTGGAAACATGAACACCCTGAAGTTTTTGCCAACATCGTAAAATTCGTGCAACCTGGTGCTTATGCGGCAGCTCGTTTGAGTGGATTGTCCGGTGAGCAAGGGTTCATCGATAGGACCTACCTTCATTTTTCCGGATTTTCAGATACCGCACACGGTGTGTGGGACAAAGAGCTTTGTGACCTGTTTAATCTCCCGATGGAAAAATTGCCGAATATTGTTGAATCAACTGCAATCGTAGGTTCCGTTTCCAAAGAGGCAGCGTCGATATGTAATCTTATCCAAGGAACGCCGATTGCTGCCGGATGCGGGGATACGGTAGCAAGTTTTCTTTCAAGCGGAGCAGTCGAGGAAGGCATCAGCGTGGATGTTGCGGGCACCGCAAGTGTTTTTGCCTGTACTCATAAGCAATTTGCTCCCGATCATAAGAGTAAAATACTTGGGTGCTGCGCATCTGTTGTTCCTGGTCTTTGGTATTCATACGCATATATCAATGGCGGAGGAATGAACCCTGAGTGGTTCGTGAAGAACTTCGGTGATGCTTCGGGGTCCCTTCGATTCAAAGAACTCGAAGATCAGATTGAACACCTTGAAGATTCGCTAACATTACCTCTGTTCATTCCACACATGGCAGGCAGGGTCATGCCAGGCCGTCCAGATTTAAGAGGCTCTTTCGCCGGGATGAATTGGGATCACGGTAAGGTACATCTGTTCAGGGCTATACTTGAAGGAGTCGCTTTGGAATATGGCCTTTATAAAGAAGCTGCGGTCGCTTTGCAACCTGATTTGAAAATCAACGAGATACGAGTCACCGGCGGTGGGCAGAAGAGTGTTGTGTGGAACACCATGAAATCAGGTGTATTGCGAGCTCCGGTGGTGAGGATTAAACGTAATCAAGGTGCTCCATTGGGAATCGCAATGGTCGCAGCCGTTGCTTCGGGGCTCTTCAAGAGCTTCCCGGAAGCTTCAAAAAAATGGATCGCCACCGGTGATACAGTAGTATGCGAACCTAATCGGTATGAATTTTATTCGAAACGTCTTGCTGCATATCGGCAATTGCTTGATTCGATGGAGCGGTTCACAGAAACCTATCCATTCAAGGATTGAATATGTTTCAAAGGGGGATCGTTCCCCCTTTGATCGTTCCCGGTTGAAGATTCATCGCATTTGCTTTTCCACATGCGATGCCAATGTTCACGCAATCAGCTATAGATCGATTTTCACTTAGGGCAAATGAAATTCCAGCTGTAAAAGCATCTCCGCTACCGATGGTATTGACAGGAATCACTTTGTCGACTGCAGATTCCTTAATTGCCTTTTCTTCACAAAAAAGTACTGGCCGAGCACCTCGGGTCAACACAGTAGTGATACCTACATCTTTTTTCAGGTCAAGCATTTTTTGTTTGACCGCATCAAGAACCACGGAAGATTCATCCTGTTCCTTGATCGAATCCTGTGGAAAAAATGTATCGATGAACTCTTTCAGGTTTGGTTTTATCACCGTAGGCTTGAAACTGATTGAATCTATCAAATCGTTCCCTTTTACATCGAGCACAACTTTTTTATTGTTTTCTGTTGCCGTTTTGACCATCCAAGGGATTATATCTGAACTATAGCCGGTTGCTTTTGTACCACATATTGCCACGACCTTAACCATATCGATCCATGCGAGGTATGCTTTACGCATTCTGGCATCGGTTTCAGTATCGATGGGCAAAGCCTCCTCAACAATCTCTGTCGCTGTATTTCGTTCTTTGTTGATCAATGTGTAACACAAACGAATTTCACTTCCCGAATCAACGATTTCAGTATGGATGCCATCGTTTTCCAGCATGGATCTAAACGTTTCTTTGAATATTCCTCCTCCATGGGTGAGGTGGATGATATTGGCATTCAATTCGGTTAGCACTCTAGAAGTGTTTCCACCTTTTCCAGCAACGCTAAAAATATACGTACTGCTCCTATTAACCTCATTTTCCCACAGATGTTCGAGCACTATAGTTTTCTGCATTACCGGGTTCAACCCGACTACAAGTATATTTGGTCGCATCCTATGCCCCCGTTATAATGGAAATCAGGTCAAATCATACCCGAAACTTCGCGAAAGATGTAGGGATTCTGTAAGTTTCCTGGAAGATGTATACCGACTTTTGTGGTATATTATTCATGTGAATGAAGAATCTACTAGATGAGGTGCTTAAAAATGAAAGTAAGCGAATTGAACAAAGTAACTTTTTCTGAATTTGGGAAAATCCTTACGATGGACACTATCGGTGCTGTTGACAAAAAGAATGAATTTGATTGGTATACCACCGCAGGACAAATCGAAATGGCACCCCTATGTTGTTCTGGACTTCTCTCATGCAGGTACCGGGATAGGAAAGTAGTGAAGATGGAATGCCACCATGGATCGAGTGAAGTCATAGTTGCCCTTGACGGTGATATGATTATGGTTGCCGCTCCTAACGATGACGATTTGAAAGACAATTCACGCGTACGAGCATTTTTGATCAGAAAAGGACAGGCAATCGCAATGAAACCAAGCACATGGCACTGGATTCCATTTCCTGTGGAGAAAAATGATTGCCATGCCTTGGTGATATTCCGTGACGGAACTGGCGATGATGATCTAAACTTTAAAACGTTGGTCGAACCGGTGGTGGTAGAGTAACTGGCAGACGTCCCATGACAATTGTATAGTTCACGTGCTATGTTTCATACACCTTCTTGGTTTTCTCTTGCTTGTACATTCTCAGATCTGAGGATGTAAGAGCGTATTGCTTGGTAACGTGAGAGAAAAATCTCTAATTCGTTATCATGTAAAAACTATAGTATTTAAAACAGTTAATAAAACTTCTTTACAAATTAAAATGTCGTGATACACTGAAGGTATGGTAAAGAAGCTGCTTCTCCAGTCAAATCGACGCGCAGTTTTGGATTTTATTAGAAACCATGAAGACGTAACTATTTCAGAAATCGCAAGGTCCATTTGCATAAGTATTCCTACCGCAAAGAAAATCCTTGAAGAATTCATCATAAAGAACATAGTAAGAGAAGTCGGTAAGGGCCACTCGACATCAGAAGGTGGTAAAAAGCCTCTTTTGTATCGCATGAATGATGAATATGGCTATGTTATCGCTCTTCATGTCGGTCCCGATTTCATCTATGCGATTGCTCTTGATGTACGGATGCGTATTATCGATTCGTATCATGAACAACTTACAGAGTCTCATACGGATCATCAGATTGTAACAAAATTAGTGCATATTGCCAGCCACTTTCTTGCATCGGCATGGGCAGAAGAAAGGATCCTCCTAAATGTAGTGATCGCATTACCGGGTATTGCAGATTCTTCGAGAGGGACATCGATTTATTCCCCACACTATCCGCAATGGCAAGAAGATTTTCCATTTGTAGTTGAATTTACCAATCGCTTTAACCGGAGAATCCCTGTTTACATCGATTGCGTAAATCGGTTGCAAGCTGTCGGCGAAGCGGTCTTGGGGAAAGGACAACATATCGACAACTTTATTATCGTGGATGCGATGGAGGAAGGGGTTGGTGCAGGTATTATATCCGATGGGATTGTGACTCATGGATTTAACCACCTTGCTGGCGAGATAGGCCACAACATCGTGGATCCTAACGGACCGAGATGCATCTGTGGCGGGATCGGATGTTTTGAAGCAATGGTTTCTGTCAAACATATTCAGCATATGATGAAACAAGGTCGAACAACCCATCCCGATTCTAAGCTTTACAAACAAAAATCTGATTCAGGCACGCATCTCGGTAACCTTTTTTCATGTGCAAAAGAAGGCGATCCGTTCGCGATAATGTTGATGGATACACTCGCCGAATGGTTTGCCAGGGGATTGAATAGCATCGTGCTCGCTATCGATCCGAAACTCATCATCATACAAGGTATTTTTGTTGATGCTGGAGTCAGGTTCTTAAAAACAGTTGAAAAAAAGCTCTCTGAATTATCATTGGCCAGGGTAAAGAGGGATTTGACCATCGTGTATTCGGATTTTTCAATTGAACGGGGAGCTCTCGGTGCTGGTTGTTTCGGCATGATTCGTTTTTTTGAAGATGAAGGGATATATGAGTAAGTGATTCGTGGGGTATAAAAGGAGTCAATTATGGATATGCGACTAGTTGGAAAAAAAGCTTTGGTAACAGGTGGGAGTGTTGGTATTGGGTTGGCTGTTTCAAGGGAATTGGCAAAAGAAGGCATGGATGTTGCAATTTTCGCGAGAAACGGAGAAAGAGCGAAAACGGAAGCAGAACGTATTCATCATGAATTTGGAGTGAATTCGTATGGGATTTCGTGTGATGTGACAAAACCACAGGATATTGAGCAAGCAATGAAAGAGGTTTTGGCCACAATCGGCACTGTGGATGTGCTAGTGAATAATGCCGGTACCGGCAGTGAAGAGACTATCATGGAGGCCACTGACGAGAAATGGCAATATTATTGGGATCTACATGTAATGGCTGCTATTCGTCTTTCAAGAGCGTGTATTCCCCTGATGAAAAAACAACATGGTGGGGTAATTATCCAGACAGCCTCCATTTGTGCAAAGCAACCTCTGTATTATGAACCGATATACAATACGACCAAGGCAGCTTTGGTGATGTTCGGCAAGTGCCTTTCCCATGAGGTTATAGGTGATGGGATCAGGGTAGTAACTGTAAGCCCAGGCTTGGTCCTTACCCCTGATTGGTATAAGACAGCAGGAATCCTTTCTCAGAAAGAAGGAATTACTGCCGAAGCCTATCTCGATAGATTGGCCAAAGAATTTGCACCGATAGGAAGATTTGCGACTCCTGAAGAAGTTGCCAAGTTCTATGCGTTCATTGCATCTCCGAATGCCTCCTACAGTGTAGGATCAAATTATTCGATTGATGGGGGGTGGCTCCGTGTCATCGATTGAAAACACTATGCGACAAGCAGTGATGGTGCAACCAAAGACCATCGTATTGGAGCGCGTTGCGGTTCCAAAAGTAAGCGGAACAAAAGTATTGGTTGAAACTGCCTATATCGGAATATGTGGCAGTGATATACATGTATACCATGGGAAACACCCCTATACCTCATATCCTGTGGTACAAGGGCATGAAGTATCCGGCAAGGTGGTGGCAATCGGTGACGATGTCAAACACATAAAGATTGGAGATCATGTGACCGTGGAGCCCCAGGTAAGTTGCGGCCTCTGCTATCCTTGCACCCATGGGCTTTATAATATTTGCAATAACCTGAAGGTCATGGGATTCCAGACCCAAGGGACCGCTTCCGATTATGCTTTGATAGATGAAAAGCACTTGGTGTTGCTTCCTAAAGATATTGATCTTCGCTTTGGTGCGATGATCGAACCGCTGGCTGTCGCGGTCAGGGCAACAGCCAAGGCCGGGGACCTGAAGGGAAAGCAAGTACTGGTGTTTGGGGCAGGACCGATAGGAAATTTCGTAGCTCAGGTTGCGAAAGCTGTCGGTTCGTCAAAAGTAATCATCTGTGATACCAATGAACTTCGATTGGCAAAAGCAATCAAAAGCGGGATTGATGTGGCACTCAATCCAAAAGAAATAGTTTTGGATGAAGCAATCGATACGTTTTTCGGACCGGAAAGAAGGGCGGATGTGATCTTTGATTGTGCCGGAACATCAGCTGCGATCACAGACGAAATCAATGTGGCGAGAAAAGGTTCGACCATTGTACTAGTGGCTGTGTATGGAACTTGTCCACCGATAGATCTTGCGCGTCTTGGCGAGTGCGAACTCAATCTTGTCGGAACGGCACGTTATAATGTTGATGACTTTAAGAAAGCGATTGATTTGGTTGCGAATAAAGCAATCAAGATGGATGTGTTGATCACTGACATATTTGAACTGCCAGCGTATCAGCAAGCCTATGAGAAAATCGAACAATCACCAGAAAAGACGATGAAAGTCTTGATTCGTGTTCAGAGCGAGAATAAAAGGAGTGAACTGAAATGAAATCTGTTGCAGTGGTAGAACCAGGAAAACTTGCGATAGTAGAATTACCTGAGCCAAAAATAGGGCCATATGACGCATTGGTTAGAGTAGAAGCCGCTTTTATGTGCAACGCGACGGACAGTAAAGTCGTCGACGGTCATTTTCCTGGGTTGGGAATGGAACATTATCCATTGTTATTAGGTCATGAAAACGTAGGCCGGGTCGTGGAGGTTGGAAAAAAGGTCACTACCTTCAAAGTAGGAGAACGTGTGGTAGGGGGACTACTCTTGGAAGTGCCGGATGGTACATACGGTTCAGGCTGGGGAGGATTCTCACAATATGTCATCGCACGTGATCATAAGGCCATGGTCGCCGATAAGGTTGCCGATAAACACCATGGATGGGATGAAATCTACCAAATCATGCTTCCGGTTCCCGATGATATCGGTTTGGACGCCGCTGGACTATTATGTACATGGCGAGAAGTCTATGCGGGGATGTTCACTGATTTTGGATTTAAGCCTACAAAACATGTTGTGATATTTGGAAGCGGTCCTGTCGGATTGAGCTTTGTAAAATTTGCAAAGTTGAAGAATATGGGGAAGGTGATAGTACTTGACCCGTTGGAAACCAAACGGAATAAAGCGCTTCAAATGGGTGCTGATGCAGCATATGCACCGGATGAAGCTGCCTTTGCACAGGTTAAGAAATTGTTCCCGGATGGAGTCGACTACATTGTAGATGCTGTTGGCTTGAACACCATAATCCAATCTTCGGTTCCGTTGATTCGGATGGGAGGATCCATATGTGTGTATGGGGTAATTGGCAATCCAATCATTAATTTTGACAAATCAGTCGGTCCTTACAATTTTAATGTACTGATTCATCAATGGCCGACACGAACCGCTGAAGCAGCAGCACAGGATGTGTTGATCGATTGGATTCGGAACGGTTTGGTCAAATCAAGTGAATTTGTAACAGATAGGTATCCGGTCGATGAATTGCCACAAGTTATCAAGTCATTCAGGCATCCTAATTCAATCAAGACAATGATTGATTTCAGTGCTTGGGTGTAAGATGAGGGGAGGTATTACATGCCTGGCAAGTTACTACTCGCACATGATCTGGGAACAAGTGGCAACAAAGCGACGCTTTTTGACTTGGAAGGCAATCTGTTGGCAAGCAAGACAGTGCCTTACAAGACCTACTATTTCAATGTAACATGGGCTGAACAAGATCCGAATGATTGGTGGGAAGCCGTATGTGGTTCTACCAGAGCATTGTTGGCTGATTATGACGCCAGAGATATCGGAGCAATATGCTTTAGCGGACAGATGATGGGATGTCTGGCAGTGGACAAACGCGGCATTCCGTTGAAACGCCATATCCTCTATTGTGATCAGCGTTCGGTTGCACAAACAGAAGAACTTGTACATAGGATTGATCCCAAGCAAATCTACGCAATCTCCGGTCATAGGCCGAGTCCTTCCTATGCAATCCAGAAGCTGATGTGGCTGCGGGACAATGAAAAACACACGTATCGCGAGATGGCGAAGATGCTTAATGCGAAAGATTACATCAATTTTCGCCTTACCGGAAGAATGGTAACCGAAACAAACGATGCCGGTGGAACGAATGCCTTGAATGTAAAAACACTTCAGTGGGCTGATGAGATTATTGAAGCTGCACAAGTTGAGAAGTCAAAGTTTCCCGATATCATTGCTTCAGTCGATGTCGTCGGTGAAGTAACCAGGGAAGCTGCTGAAGCCACCGGATTGATCGCCGGCACTCCCGTTGTAGCCGGAGCCGGTGACGGAGGATGTGCCACGGTTGGAATAGGGTGTGTGAGACCCGGTATCACCTATAACTACATCGGTTCAAGCAGTTGGATCAGTACCACCACCACCCGGGTTCTTGATGATCCGGCGATGGGGAACTTCACATGGGTGCACCCTGTCCCAGGTTATATGCAACCGTGCGGGACCACGCAAACAGCAGGAGCTTGTTATGCATGGCTGAAAGATCAATTCGGCCAATATGAAGTTCAGGAAGCTAAACAAAAAGGGATTAGTCCTTACAAGCTCTTCGATGAACAAGTTGCAACATCAAAGCCAGGGGCAAACGGAGTTTTGTTTCTTCCCCATCTTTTGGGAGAACGCAGTCCGCGGTGGAATCCAGATGCGAAAGGAGCATTTATCGGCCTGACATTGGAAAAGACGCGGGCAGATATGTTCCGGGCGGTGCTGGAAGGGGTGACATTCAATTTACAACTTTCATTGTTTCCGATGAAGCAACAAACTGAGATGAATGAGATGAGGGTATTGGGAGGTGGTGCCAAAGGTCTTGAATGGCGTCAGATATTGGCAGATATCTATGATATGCCGATTCTGATTCCAAAGTATCTTGAAGAAGCCACAAGCATGGGTGCTGCGGTTATCGGAGGTGTCGGTGTTGGGTTACTCGACTCTTTTGACGCAGTCGATGACTTCGTTGAATTTGTGGAGAGGGTGGAACCGATACCTGAGAACGTTGCTACCTATAAAAGAATGGCACCGTTGTTCGATCAAGCTTACAAAGTGCTCGAACCGTTGTTTGGAGAACTTACAAACATTTAGTAATAGAAAAAAGGAGAACACCTATGTTAAGTCCGAAGTTATTCGCATTGTTGGATGATTATGTCGCTACTCCCGATGGAATGGCTATTGCCCCTGATGGAGAATTGGTACTGGCCTGTCCCAACTTCGCTGACCAAAGCAAGCCAGGCTGTCTCGTACGTTTCAACTTAAAGAAAGAAGCCCGTAAATGGGTGGATGTTCCCGTGCATCCCGAGACAAAACTTGCAGCCCCCATGGGTATCGCATTCGGTCCTGACGGAGATTTGTATGTCTGTGATAATCAAGGTTGGTTCGGAAAAAATGATTTTCGGGCATTCAAGGGAAGAATTTTAAGACTACGAATTGAACATGATCGAATTGTGCGTAGTACCGTGGTTGCGAATGGCATGGAACATCCCAACGGGATTCGGGTTAAAGACGGGTATGCGTATGTTACCCAAAGCATGCTGACAAAAGTTCATGATCCTTCAGGTTTGGTTGTCAGTTGCGTATACCGGTTCCCGGTGGATGCGTCGAATATTGAAGTGACAAACACCTTGTCTGACGAAAACATCATATTTACCGTACTTACGAAAAATCCAAACATCCAATATGGCCTTGATGGTATCGAATTCGATATGGAGGGGAATCTGATAGTAGGAAATTTCGGTGATGGTATTCTCCACAGGATCTGGTTTGATAAGAATCTGAAGGTCAAAGGCTATGAAAATTGGGTTCAAGATCTGACGCAAATGAAGAGTACCGACGGCATGATGATGGATGACAAGGGGAATATCTACCTTGCGGACTTCTGTGCGAACGCGATTGCCAAGATTACTCCCGACGGCAAGGTAAAACGAATCGCCCAAAGTCCCGATACCAATGGATTCAATGGAGAACTAGATCAGCCCGGAGAACCTTGTATTTGGAATGGACAGATCGTCATTTCCTGCTTCGATTTCGTTACCGATGACAACAGCATAAACACCGCGCATGAACTGCCGGCGACGATGAGTGTCCTAGATCTTAAAGAGGCTGCCGAGTATTAGCTTTCGACTTCAAACGAGATTGTCAGGTGGGTCTTTTCCGGGTGCAACTTTCGCATCCGGATACCTGCCTGAGCAAGCATTTTCTTCGAGGCGATGACAATGTCAGTCCCGTCGTACTTATCAGAGAGATAGACAATCTCGGTTATCCCCGATTGAATGATGGCTTTTGCACACTCGTTGCAAGGAAATAATGCAACATAGATGGTACAACCTTTCAAGTCGCGAGAAATACTGTTTAGGATCGCATTTAACTCTGCATGGCACACATATGGATATTTCGTGTCAAGAAATGCTCCCTCGCGATCCCAAGGGAACTCATCATCATCGACACCACGGGGAAATCCATTGTATCCGACACCGACGATTTTCTTATCTTGGTTCACTATGCAAGCACCTACTTGGGTTCCCGGATCTTTGCTTCTTTGGGAAGATAGGAGAGCCACTCCCATGAAATATTCATCCCAAGAGATATAGTCTTTACGTTTATTCATTGGATGTAACTCCTTTTTTCCAATTTTCGGTTCTTATCGATTCAAAAAATTGAAGAATCTCATCCGTTAGATTTTTTCTAACAGAAGGATACATCAACAAAACATGACGATTATGTTTCGATGTCATTTCAACTGTCTTACTATGGAATGGCATCGCTTGTACATTATCAGCAATAACTTTTAAATTTTTATAGGGGACTGTTGCATCATGTTTGTCATGGATTGCAAAGAGGGGACATGTAATTGCTGGCAAGTTTTTCCTGATATCCTTCAATGCATAAAGAAAACTCAGGCCTGCTCTTACAAACTGCCCTCGATACCCAATCCATAACTCGTCCCCGTCATTTTCTTCATCTTTGCCCTTAAACACATCAGTTCCTATTGAAGGTGTGAACAGCGCCACGGTTCTTGCAAAATACAATTTCCAATCCTTTACGGTGAGGTCTTTCAAGCTATTAAGAAACACCGGAGCGGCAATTGTCGTCAGAGCGTCGATTGAGGTGGCAGGGCTGTTGAAAGTTTCTCCCAATTTTAATGCGATGGATCCGCCCATTGAGGTCCCAATCACAGCTACGAAACGATAACGGAATCTGATGTTCTCATATTCTTGCTCTATGTAGTGGTACCACTGTGAAAAGGTAGTATGTTCCAGGTCTTTCGGATGGGTGCCAAACCCCGGTATAAGAGGTACAAATACATCGTAACCCGCATCGAAAGCTTGTCTTGCAGCAAATTCATAGGCATAAGGAGTAGAGGGGAACCCATGAATCATCAGAACAGCTTTGTCATTAGGAGTTTCATGAACTAACACTATCGGTTTACAGCGTTGGTCGAACACATCATCAACATTGGGTTCTGACACTTGTTGATCTTCGTCCCGATACCCCAACAGCGTCATGTTCCAAATAACAAATGAAAGAACTGCGATTATAAGGATGTAGTAGATCATAGTATGATTCTAGACCATAACAGAGTGGGATACAAATAAAAAAGCTCCCCGAAGGGAGCTCAAGACATTTTGATTCAATTAATTGAAGTATGCCAAAGCAGGACGCAAACCATTGATGAGTTCTTCCATGTAGGGAACCACCGAAAGCAACACCCC
>JAAYIV010000006.1 GCA_012523305.1 Spirochaetales bacterium | reverse complement strand
GGGAGTATTCATCATTTTCAGCCATCACAAGGAAGGCTTGTCGGATTCCTAGTTGCGGTAAATATGTGTGCATGATCGGAGCGATAGCCTGACGGTCCCAAGCTCTGAGCAGATCACATTTGAATGAATTGAGTATCTGTGCTCTTCGTAACTGCTCATAAGAATCAGCATCATATAATCTCGTTTGAACTTCGAGAGCTGTTTGACGAACAACACTAGCAATCCGATAACGATACGTAACAGGAATATCTGAAAGATGTTCAAGGATTTCAACCGTCCTATCAAGAAGGACCGGATCGAATTCTTCCAAAATGACTCGTTGGAACACTCTTTCAAGAATATCGACAAACGAATTGAATGAGGCTTCAGTCGTGATGTGGTACAATGAATGGACCAATGGATCGACCCAGGCTTGCATCTTTTGCATCGGTACCTTCAAAGTATGTGAAAACCAATAGATCAGATCATCTTTTTTCAGCGTCGCATCATCAGCACCACTTCCAAGATGAACCCGACGCCCACATCCGCACGAATTCCTGATTATTAATTCTGCCGGTTCCAAATGATCAACAACTTCGGCCTTCCCCCCGATCAGGTCCTGCAACATTGAAAAAGCGTGTTTGCCCATAGCGGTGAACGGAACCCGTACAGTCGTACCGGGAGAGGACAAGAAACGACTTTCGGGAGAATCATTAAACCCGACAACCCTGATATCATCAGGTATGGTGTAGCCCATTTTCTGAAGTACTTTCGCCGCGTTGAACATTAACAGATCACTGGCACAGACCAGAGTATCAAAATCCCTTCCCGGTAGCAGTTTTCGATCATCGACCAGTTGCCGTAAGGCTGAAGTTCCTTCATTCCAAGGGAAGGGGGGAGAAACAAGATTGGCATCGCATGCGATATTTCGCTCAGTAAGCGCATCAAGATAAGCTTGGAACCGTTCCTCAGCTGACGCATGATTCAACGGTCCCCGAATAAAGGCAATGTTTTGGGCGTTATGGACATCGATGCAATGCAATACCGAAGAACGCATGCCCTGATAGGCATCAAATCCAATATTTGGTCGCCCAACGAGTTTCAAGGCGATGGTGACCATAGGCAAATCGGAAAAACGAGTCAGATAACGTCTGACCGAATCAATCGATACGGTTCCTCCGAGGCTTGATCCCCAACAGATCAGACCGTCTAGGTTTTCTCTGTTTGCAAGGCTATAGATACTGTTTCTCAGATATTCAAATTCATATGAAGATTCAAGACGTCCTCCGGGAAATACAAAGAGGGGCACACCCGCTGTCGCTGCCGCATCGGCTATCGATGCCCATAATGCATTTGATGAACCCGTATGGGTGGAGGCAAGTATGAACCCATAACGTGGAACTTTTGTTTTATCCGGAATCTGACGTGGCACGTCTACCTCCATGAACAGACAGATAAATCATACCACGCTTTTGTCCAGAATTCATGAAAAGTAGTTCCATAGTAAAAATGTATTCAAACCTTACAGTATTTCTACAATCGAACCGTCTTCGATCATATATGGTTCAAATACACCATCAACTTTGACATTCTTACATTTCACGTCAATACAATTTCTGATCCTCACTCCTCTGAAATCTGTTTCGGGCAACCCTTCGTACATTTCAGATTCTGAGACCGGAATAGAGCTTTGCCCATCGACATGCAAATCAAGATTCTCAAGGATAAGGTTTTTGATCGGAGCTTCGGGAAGACCTGCGAAAAAGGCTGCGGAAGCTTTACTTCCAGTGGCTTTCACATCCTTTATTTCTATTTGTTCAATTGAAGGAGTCTCATGTTCCAACGGTAGCAAATCGGTAGAAAAAGCATGCGTTTTCTCATGATCCAAAATCCCGCACCGATAATACATATTCACAGCTATGGGACAAAGATTGTCCACCATGGTACAAAAAGTGAAAGAAAGATTTCTGATAGCACCTCCGCGACCTCTGCGGGTCTTTACCCGTATACCGCGGTCGGTTTGTTCGAAAGTGCACCCCGTAGCTTTTACATTTTCGACTCCACCTGCAGTTTCACTGCCGATGACCACACCGCCATGAGCTCGCTTGATATTACAATCACTGATGACAACATCTTTGGTCTTGATACCAACTTTCATACCGTCAGATCCCGAACCTGATTTTAATACGATCGCATCATCTCCGACATCGACGCAACAACGAGAAATATTGACACGGGAACACGAGTCGATGTCGATTCCATCTGTATTCGGAGCATCATAGGGATTGATTACTTTCACATTATCAATGTGTACGTCTTCACAGTACACGGGATGAATGGTCCAAAATGGCGAGTTCTGGACGGTAACATGTTCTATCTTTACATTTGAACATCTATAAAACTGAATAAGCGGCGGAGCTAAAAATTGCGTAGCCCTCCCGCCTCCTCCCCCAGGCTGCCCCACATAATCGGGATTCAATCGGGCAAAAGTATGTTCAATATCGCTAACGGGATTCATTCTGTTATGAGCTTTAAGCGTGCTGCGATAATTCCACCATACGTTTCCGCTTCCATCGATAGTGCCTTCTCCCGTGATTACCACGTCAGTGGCTTCTCGAACGGAAATGCACGGATGCATCGCATAGCATTCAACGCCTTCCCAACGGGTCCATATCGGTCTATACCGGTCAAACTCCGCGATAAAGCTTACAGTGCAACCAGATTCTAATTTGAAGGTGCAATTCGAAGGCAAATCGATAGGACCTGTTCTCCATTGTCCCGGAGGGATGATCAATGTACCCGAACCAGTTTCAGCAAGTTCATGCAAAGCTCTTTGGAAGATCTTTGAGTTGTCAAACACGCCATCGCCGATCGCACCGACTTCATCTACCCTAATAGTTTTCATGACCTGACCTCTCCTTTACAAGTACATTGTTCGATACTATAGTTACCGTATGGTACAATTTGGTTTACGCGCTCATGATTTTGGAAAACAACCAGCTCAACAACTGGCAGAGCAGCTTTCAGTGTGTCAAATCGCTTCTATCCAACTTGCCTTGGCAAAAGCAATCACTGACAGTCCTGCCGCCACGGGCGAAATGAGCTGTGGCTATGCCCGTAGAATCGGTTCGATCTTTGCAAAACGACAGATTGCAATATCTGTCCTTGGTTGTTATATCAATCCAGTTCATCCTGATAAAGACCTTAGAGAACTATCGTTACGTCGCTTTGAGGAACATCTTCGGTTTGCCAGGGACTTCGGATGTGCGATCGTCGGGACCGAAACCGGATCGTGCAACGCCGATTGTTCATTCCACCCCGATACATCCAATGAAAAAACCTTCGAACTCTTCCTTAGAAGTATTGAACGATTGATAAAAACTGCCGAAGCCTACGGGACAATCATCGGTATTGAACCTGTTGCCGGTCAGCATACTATTGACTCGGTGGAGAAACTTGCACGAGTGTTCTCAATTCTAGATTCACCGAACCTGCAGACTATTTATGATCCTGTAAACCTCCTCCCTTGGGATCCGTTACCCGAGCCAGATAACACGATACTAGCGCACCCGTCTTCCAAAGCCCAACAATTGTTTTTCGACCACGCTTTCGATGTATTGAACGAACGAATCGTCGCGATCCATCTGAAGGATTTTACCTATATGAACGGACACAAACAAGGAAATCTCTGCGCGCTTACCGGTTGGATGGATACCCCTCTGTTTTTGAAAACGCTTATCCGTCGAAAACCATACATAGATGTCCTCTTAGAAAATACACACCCTTCGCTTGTCACCTCCACATTGGAAAAACTCAAACGGATTGTATTAGAAATCTCTTGAGTCAGTGTGGGCTATCTTATGACTGGGAGCAATTGTTGAAATCGACTTCTTTTTGGATTTTTCCGCTCAGTCGAGCAATTTCAGCGGAGGTTGCTCAAAGGATACCGGTCTACGGTTATCTTGAAGAACTTTCTCCATGTAACCGATATCAAGCTCCAATGCATACGCCGTTCGTACCAACACCTCCTCAGGCAGAAGGTTTTGTTCGCAGAACAGATGGATCAGAGCTTTTTCTGCCAGACAACCACTTTTAAGTGAATTCAAATAGATATGAGCATCGGCTCGTTTGCCATAACGATCCGAAATATTGCTGTATAATGCAGATGAGGCGACATCTGAATGAAGGGCTTTGAGTTCCTCAAATAGGGGAGATTCATTGCCTCTGGCGGCTTTTTCTCCCAATGGCTTTAGATAGAAGAATGTATATTCTTTACCGGGCAAATAATGGTGTTCGTCGCAGCGGGAACAGTAATTGGGAGAAAGAGGATCCTCTTTCCGTGTATCGCCGCCAACAATTATCAACGGATCGAAATACAATGCCGGACATTCTTGACCGTCCACCTGGTAATACCTATATGTGTAAAAAGCATCTTTCATGCAATCAGAATGTTCACAGTAGGCGGTCAACGGAATCACATCTGTGGCGATGTCGAGCATAAGACGAGCGGTGGAATTAAAGATATCGCGCCTGAAATTTAGAATGAGCGTCGGAAAGATAAAGAGAATGCCACGTTCCTCGCTGTGATTACGTACCACATAGGCAATCCTTTCATCAAAGAACGACGCTTCATCGATGATGAAGGTCCCTACGTCAGGATGATCCGAAAGGACCTGTTCAAGACCGAACGAATCACGGATCCTGGCAATATTCTCACCACATCGGACATACCCGCTGCGATAGGCGAGTGCATCTGGGGGATAATCGGTAAACCTAGCCCCATCAATTTCAGAGCGGATAAAGAACACCTTCCGCCTGTCGACACTCCCCGTGCTGGTAAGTCTTCTAATCACATCGCTTTTTTTCTGGGCAATTGCAGCATCGCGCCACACTCTGGCACTAAATTCGGTCTTGCCCGATCCCATCGGACCGATAACCAGAATCCTTCTGCCGGGAAGAGTAAAATCAAAATGTGAAAATGTCTGGTGGACGGCTATTGTCGGAAATCCAAGACTTTTAAGGAAATCATCAGGCAAGGCATCTTTATTCTCAATACGCGGCATGTGCTTCTGCTCCCTGGATTATTGCTATTCCGCTGCTGGTTCCGAGTCGATCTGCTCCCGAGGCGAGCATTGCCAGGGCTGTATCGTAGCTACGAATCCCTCCCGAAGCTTTCACCTTCACATTACCATTAAGCAAGGACTTCAACGTAGCGACATCTTTTTCAGAAGCTCCGCCAGTGGAAAAGCCTGTGGAAGTATTCACAAAATCAGCACCACTTTCAAGTATGGTACTGCAACAAGCGGCCTTTTCTTCTTCCGAAAGAAGACAGGTTTCGATAATTACTTTCAACGTTCTATCTAGGCAACATTCTTTTATCGCTGTGACCTCATCTTTTATTTTATCAAAGCGACCTTCTTTGAGCCAACCTATGTTAAGTACCATATCCAATTCTTTCGCTCCGTCATCAAGAGCTCGCACGGCTTCCAAAATCTTAACCTTCTGTGACATCGCGCCTAAGGGGAATCCGATGACCGTAGAGACTACGACATTACTTTCAGATAACAGATCTGCGCACAGACGAGTCCAATTCCCATTGACACTGACAGATTTAAATCCATAACGCAGAGCCTCTTGGCACAATTGGACGATACGGGCTTCGGTTGCCGTGGCAGCAAGAAATGTGTGGTCTATGCATGTGGCCAATTCTTCTGGTTTCATAGGCTCGTCCCTCCATCTTCTTGTCAACGCTGTATCAGAGTATATCATCGCCGGTCAGGATGCAACTGGCATGAACGGGCAATGCGAACCCTTGATTTTTCTACTCATGCACTGTAGGGTTCGTACATCATGCTATTAGAAACCATTGCCGAAAAATACATCTGGTTTTTACTTGTTATCCTTGCTGGAAACCTCATGCAGAGAAAACACCAAGCCAGAAGTCAGAAAAAACGTCTTGCCACGCTCATCATTGCGGCGTTGGCAATGCTCCTACAGATTTTCATTACATTGATCCTTACATGGAAATGGCCTCAATGGGTAGTGTTCCCTGCCTTGGTCATCGTGGTGGCTCTGGCATTCCTTTTGCGGAACCGCTTGTTCATTTTTAAAACAACATGTGCTTCTTGCAGTAAAAAACTCTCTTTTACCCAAGCATTCAACTTCGATGACAACCTTTGTGACGAATGCCACGCCGAAGCCCATCCCGAAGAAGTAAAGATCAAAGAAGTACCGAAAGCAGAAGAAAAGATCGTGGCATTGTGCAAAGCTGAAACAGTTGATGAAATAGATTGGGATTTTTGGGAACCGACTGAAACTGCGGTATTGTGTTATCTGTTCGAAGATGACAAAGTGCTGTTAATCAATAAGAAACGTGGCCTTGGAGAGGGTCTGGTTAATGCTCCCGGAGGACATGTCGAGGATGCTGAAACAGCAAAAGAAGCCGCGATCCGTGAAGTGCGGGAAGAGACCGGCCTTATCGTTGAAAATCCTATTCACATGGGAGTTTTGGAATTCCAATTCCGTGATGGACTGAGAATGCGCGGCCATGTATTTTTTGCCCAATCTTACTCGGGAACATTGATCGATACCGATGAAGCTGAACCTTTCTGGTGCCCAGTCGCAGAAATTCCCTATGATAAGATGTGGCAAGACGATGCTTTATGGTTGCCAGAAGCTCTATCCGGGAAGCATTTTTACGGTCAGTTCATTTTTGATGATCGAACGATGCTCAGCCATCGGATTGAATACGAGCAAGCGTAATAGGAAGCGTTGGGATGGCGATGGCGATAGACCATCTTATTCTCGGTACGTGGGCGTTATCTGATCGGCATTGGCCAAATCAGCTAAGAAGCGATTCAATAAAAACAATCCATGCAGCGCTAAAAGGCGGATTTCGCCATTTCGATACGGCTAATTCGTATGGTAACGGCCTTGCAGAGCAACTGCTTGGCCAGCAACTGAAACGCTTTTATGCTTCTATCGGTCGTGAAAACCTGTCAATAGCATCAAAGATCGCCATTCCGGTAGATTACCACGGTACTGCCAAACTTATTGAAAAGACATTACGCCGAATGTGCCTAACGTATTTGGATGTGCTCTATATCCATTGGCCTTCCAGTACTCGACCGGTTGAACCCGTATTGGATGAGATCATGCCTTTTGTCGAAAACGGACGAATCCGGTCCATCGGATTAAGTAATTTTCCCCTATCGTCGATCGAACGACTGACTTCCGAATATCCAATCAGATATTGCCAATTCCCACTTTCTCTCATCTGGCGTCGTAGTTTTGATTCTATCGGTTCACTATGTAAGCGTTTGAATCTAACTGCCGTTGCTTATAGCCCGCTAGGCTTTGGGACCTTAAGTGATAAGCATCCGACGATAGAGACTTTCTCGTCAGAAGATTGGCGTCGAGATCTTTACTGTTATAAGAAGCCTTATATCGATGTGTTCTTGACAATATCAGAAACACTAAGACAATCCGCCTCATCGATCGGTATGGCACCATCAGCGGTTGCTGTTGCCTGGTGCCTATCAAAACAGGTGGATTTTATCATCTTCGGCGCACGAAACAGGCAGCAAGTGGAGCAATTGGTACATTCATTGTCAGTACAGATACCTGAAGAAATGTATAATCATTTAGACCAACTTAGCAAAGAATTGGATGCATTGGTCGATAAAGATATCGACAATCCGTTTTTCCATCGCTGGTGAATATGGTACACTGACTGCATGAAGGTTCCTGTCGAAGCTTGCAATACAGCCATTGAAGTGAAGAAGTCAAAATTTATTGCCTATGCTTATCCCGTTGCTACCGCTCAGGAGTTGAAGGATTTGGTCAATGCCATGCGTAAGGAACATCCTCAAGCCAATCATGTCGTACATGCAGCTGTCTTTGGAGAACAAGGGACGCAATTCTCGATGAGTGATGACCGCGAACCAAAAAATACTGCCGGAAGACCATCCCTAGAAGTATTGAAAGGAAGTTCTATTACCAATATCGCGGTACTCATCGTAAGATATTTCGGGGGAACACTACTTGGAACCGGCGGATTGGTGAAGGCATATCAAGATGCCGTACGGGCTGTTCTTGATATCCTGAGAACAGAAGAACTGGTTGAAAAAACTACGTTTTCGTTAGTAATCGGTTATGAGGTGTATGACCAAGTCAAACTGTTGTTAACAACTCTCAAAGCACAGATCCAAGAAGATTTCGGTACTTCAATCACGATCAACGGAACGATCGAATCACAGAAGAGACTTCAGCTGACCGATCAGATTATCGAGCTTACAAGAGGAACATCAACGGTCAGTTTTCATTGAAGTTCGTTTTGATCGACTTTCTCGATAAATCGAATTGCTATGGAAAGCGTCTCTTCAACCGCAACCGGATCGATTGCCGATGGCACATCGTCAGGAGTGTGGTAGACGGCAGCACGCTCTTTGTTTCCCCATGGCATCGCCATTAACGTGACGGCTTCGACTCCGATTTTTGCAGCTTCGGCGGCATCTGTTCCGCCGGTGAGAAATGCGATGGGTTGGCTGAACGCATCATACCCCATCGAGTGGGCTATTCCCACACATTCGGTTGCCATCTTCTGCGAAAGCTTTACGCTCCCGTTTATGTCACTGGTGAGAAAAAACAAATCTTTGGCATAATACGGACAGTCCACATTAAAATTCCATACACTCTGATTTTGAAATTCATGTCTATGGCGATTGAAGAAAGCTCTTGCTCCACGAAGACCGGCTTCTTCTCCGTCGAAACTTGCCAGGATCAAACGTGTCCGCCTGAGCGGATTGCCATGAGATTTGCTGACAGAAAAATATCGGGCAAGTTCAACAGCGATCGATGATGAAATCAAGTTGTCTCCGGCACCAGGAGTCCCTTCTTTCGAAGCAAAAAACCACAAATGCCCGACAAAGGGGAGGCCTAATGTAAGTATGATGGTTCCTACTAAGAACAATGCGTTATGCGGTAATGAAACACTGAATAAATCACCCCAGAATACTCGTGTCAGCGCAATGACAAATAATGCGATATAAAAGCCCAAACCTGATCCTATGCGCAGGATGTAAAGTGAAGGTTTGTTGGTAAAGAAATTGAACACTCGGGCACTGTCGTGATGACCACTGAAAATAATGGTATGCTCAACAGGTCCCGCCGGTTCAATTACCCCATATACATTAACCCCGGTAGCTGAAGGATACAATCGATCAATGATTTCCTTGTACAGAAAGAATTCCATAACCATGATTCCAAGGCCACTGGCAGCAACAAGCAGACCGAATAGCGGAAGGTCAATCCAAAGGAATAGAACTGCGACAGGATAGAAAAGTACCAATAGCTTGATCCATCCGAGAAAAGCACCGGGATGGAGCTTGAACGACTCCAACTCAGCGCGATCGGTATAGGCTTTCAACTCATCATGGAGTTCTTTTGCAGTAGCGGTACATGAAGGAGTTCCTGTTAGTCGTGCTCCGTATGCGTTAATCAGACGTGCGGTGCGCTCCAATGCCTGCCTGGCTAATTTTGATCCTTGCAGTTTTTCCATTTTCGCTTTTGCCATGAATTGCTCCTTGCCAACCATATTGGAGGTTACAAAGTATTGTTGTCAAGTTAGGTCGTATTATTAGAGGTTTGCAGTATCATCACGAGCTCCGTTCGTTTACTTGACAAAAACGGCAGGCGTTCAGTATAGTGGGAGTCCTGATTGGAGAGATGTCCGAGCGGTCGAAGGAAGCGGTCTTGAAAACCGTCGAGGCGCAAGTCTCCGGGGGTTCGAATCCCTCTCTCTCCGCTAGTTACATATCCGATCAGTAATGCTATAATTACCTGTCGGTATTTGCCTGGAGAGGTGCGAGAGCGGCCGAATCGGGCTCCCTGCTAAGGAGTTGTACTGGTAACGGTACCGGGGGTTCGAATCCCCCCCTCTCCGTTTTTTTGTGCGATGATTTTTTACATGCTGTTTAAGTTTGAATTGCGTAGCCATAGCTCAGCTGGATAGAGCATCAGATTGCGGATCTGGAGGTCGGAGGTTCGAATCCTCTTGGCTACAACTGGCAAGACCTGCCGGGAGAGATGTCCGAGTGGTCGAAGGAGACGGACTCGAAATCCGTTGTACTGTTTTTACGGTACCGAGGGTTCGAATCCCTCTCCCTCCGTGGAATTGCCCTTTTTGAGCCTTTGGAGAGATGTCCGAGTGGTCGAAGGTGCACCCTTGGAAGGGGTGTGAGCTCTAACCGGGCTCCGAGGGTTCGAATCCCTCTCTCTCCGTTAATGTTCCCCCTTAGCGTTGATGGTATATTCTGCGCTATCGTCCATCACCCAACCCCGTCAGGACCGGAAGGTAGCAGCGGTAAGTGACCGGGCGGTGAGATGCAGGTGATGTATCGGAGCTAAGGGGGTTTTTCATCCTTCAGGAGCATGATATAGTCTATCTACTATGTATGAAGTAACCGCGACGCGAAAGCGTCCCCAGGTATTCGACAACCTCGTCGGTCAGGAATTCGTGGTCTCGACAATCAAGAATGCTGTTGAAACAGGACGCATAGCCCATGCATACTTATTCAGCGGGCCACGTGGAGTCGGAAAAACTTCTTCTGCAAGAATCCTTGCTAAAGCACTGAATTGCATTCACGGACCTACCGCAATTCCCTGTGGAGAATGCTCGAACTGCCGGGAGATCACTCAAGGAAACTCACTTGACGTGATTGAGATCGACGGTGCGAGTAACACTTCTGTCAACGATGTGCGCGTCATCAAGGATGAAGTGCTGTTCCCGCCGCAATCGGGCCGCTACAAAATCTATATCATTGACGAAGTGCACATGCTTTCCAACAGCGCTTTCAATGCATTGCTCAAAACAATCGAAGAACCGCCTGAGTATGTAATATTCATTTTTGCCACGACAGAAACCCAAAAAGTTCCCGCTACCATCAGATCTCGTTGCCAGCAGTTTCATTTCCAACTGATTGATTTACAAACGATCAAAACCTTGTTAGTACAAGCTGCGAAAGAATTGGATGTCGAGGTGGAAGACGAAGCCTTGTTCTGGATCGCAAAAGAAGCTACTGGGTCAATGCGGGATGCATATACATTATTCGATCAGATTATTGCGTTTAGTGATGGAAGAGTCACTTTGGAGAAGATCCAAGATAAACTTGGATTAGCAGGGTTTGAAAACCTGTCGGATATTATCAAATCAGCCATCCGACAGGAAAACCAGAGCGCCATCGAAGCAGTTGAACAGTTGCTCGCATCAGGGGTGTCGGTTGAACAAACCGTCAAGGATTTTGCCGAGTTGTTCAGGACATTGCTTTTCATCAGGAAGGGCGTCTCGAATGAAGCGATCTTAGGGTTGATGAAAGACAGCCTCGATTCCGAAATACTACAGGCTTACACCGAGGAACAACTCGAAGCCGCTTTGGAAATGTTCCTTCAACTGTATCGTGACATCCGTTTCTCTCTAAACCCGCGTTTTGAACTCGAGCTTGCGGTTAGTCGGCTTTCGGCCCTTGCGTATCTGGTCTCGCCGACAGAGATGGGTAAACGTCTGGTTGAATTGCAGAACAATCTTTTGGCCGCGAAAGTCTCGCCAAATCAAGAAGCCAGACCTCAACAAGTTGTCCATCAACCAATCGCACAACAAAAGCAGGAAGTCAAAGTCATCCGGCAACCTATCGCTGAGCCTGTCTACAAAACTGTGACTGAATCTATAACGATAGCTGATAAGAAGGAATTATCACAAAAAAAAGTAACTAAAGATATATTGCCGGCTATCATTCAGAAATTAGCCACTGAAAGAAACCCACTTGGAAATATTATCGGGCAAGTCGTTGACATTGCCCAGAATGATCAATCGGTCACTATTACATTCTCAACTCGATTTGTAATGGATGTGGCCAAACAGAATGAAGAAAAAATACGTTCTCTCATCAACGAAGAGTCCGGTTATGATGGAAAGATTGCTTTTGCCATCACCGAACCAAAGCCTTCTCTGGTTGAAGAACGTCAAAAAACCGATGAAATAATCAAGATGGTTACAACGGTGTTCAGAGGTGAAGTTGTAACTTGAAATCTTTTTGCATCATCTTTCGGAGGAAATATGAACCCTTTCGAGCTATTTAAGAATATGCAATCTGTCCAGCAGCAGATGCAAAACATGCAGGCAAAACTTGCCCATATCACCGCAACCGGATCTTCTGGCGGGGGAATGGTTGAAGTCAGCGTCAACGGCAAGATGGAAGTCCTTTCAATTAAGATCTCTCCCGAAGCGGTAGATCCTGAAGATATACCAACCTTGGAAGTATTGGTGGCAGGAGCCTTCAATGCCGCGATGCAGAATATCCAAGAACAATTGAAATCGGAAGCTTCATCGTTGACAGGAGGCCTGAACCTGCCGACTGACTTTCCCGGCATGTCGTGAGGTCCGTTCATGGTTACAGTATTGGATCAGCTTGTCAAATTGCTTGCTAAATTACCTGGAGTAGGACCTAAAAGTGCTTCTCGCATGGCCTTCCACCTTATCAAGACCGACAAGGAATATACTGCTCGGTTGGCTACGGCGATCTCTGAAATACAAGATAAGATCTTTCCATGTTCCATATGTGGAAGCTTCACCGAGGAGGATCCCTGCCCGATTTGCAGTGATCCCAATCGTAATAGAACATTGCTCTGTGTTGTCGAACAACCTCAAGATGTACTGACCATCATCGCATCCGGATCGTATGACGGGCTTTTCCATGTCTTGGGGGGAGCCTTATCCCCGTTGGAGGGTATCGGTCCAGCTGATTTGAATTTTTCGGGGATGATGAAACGCCTTGCAGAGGGAGTATTTGAAGAAGTAGTGATCGCAACCAATCCGACGGAAGAAGGTGATACCACCGCCATGTATATCAAACATCTGCTAAAAGATAAGAATATCATTGTCACCAGGTTAGCTTCCGGATTGCCAATTGGCGGTGATCTTGAATATGCAGACAGGCTCACCCTTGCCAGATCAATGCGTGGGAGAATCAGATACCAAGATTAACGGTCTAAAGGTAAAATCATTTAATAGTTCGTTCTTTCTTCAACGTATCGTAGGCCTGTTGGATTTCCCTGAATTTTTCCGTTGCAAACACGGTGAACTCTTCTGGTAGGCCTTTGGATGCAATCGTATCAGGATGAAATTCAACGCTTAGCTTCCGGTATGCCCTCTTAATGTCATCCACGCTGGCATTTGTCTGCAGACCTAATACAGCATATGCTTGTACAGAGTTTTTGGCTGACCCCACATACCGTTGCTTGATGCTTTCGAACAGGGCTGCTGAAATACCGAAGATTGCGGCAGCCTCTCTGATCAAGGCTTCTTCGGATGATGAAAAGTCGCCATCAGAAATTGCTACTCGATAAAAAATATCGATCATCAACTCAAGAATTGCCGGTTCATGCCTGAAATTTTGATGAAATTGAGTGGCAAATTGCCTGAAAGTCCCACTGCCGGAAAGAGCGGCGTTGAATACCCGCATTGCCGCGGCTTTACTCTGAGCATCCAATTTCAAGTCTTTATCGATGAATTCATTTATCTTCGCTTGCTCTTCGGGAACCAATCTCCCATCGACGGTGGCTATCCTGGCAAGCATCGAAAACGCTCCGATGAAAAAGACCATTTGAGATTGTTGTTCGGGTGAGAATTGTTGTTGATACGCTTCGGTTTTCGTAGAAGTGGTATACTGGCTTGCCCTGTCAAAAAGATTCCCGAATGCGACGCCGGCAATCAGTCCTAACGGTCCGCCAAGACCCAACCCTATCGCTCCGCCGATTAATTTACCGATCCAACCCATGATACCTGCCGCCTACAGCTTGTCGATTAACATCGAGCATTTGCCTGAGGGTATCGGAAGTGTCTTTTTCTTGCCTTCTGCCAATATTTCAATAGTGAAATAATAGAGTTTTTCTGATTCTAAACGGATCTCCCATCCCCTCGGTTGTTTATTACTCAAGATAGTGATGAGGTTTCGTTTTAAGGAAAGTCCTTCTATACCCATTGCTTCCAAATTAGTCATTGTCCAATCGACAGTCTTACGCGGTAATGAGATTACCAGTCCGATAATATCTTCTATCATCAGAGTAATGGTGATGAGTGCGACCATCGGCATGAATCGACGTTTTGGGAATTCTGGATTTTCGGGGTCAATCGAACGGCCTTCTTTTGAGGGGAGATACGCTTCCCAAACATCTCCGGCTTGATCACCATCCGGATGCAATGTATCCAAGATAAAGTAGAGATGGCGGATCGAGCATTCACGAGCAAATTCAAATTTGCCGTATCGTTCAAGTCCCTTGACCACCATGAAGGTGTTGAACGGGATTACAGCGCCTTTGTGCCCGTTTCCACTTTCGGAAAAATCAGGATCATTTGCCGGAAGACAGGGGAATGGATTTTCGGTTCCGAACAGCTCGGGATCGGTTAGCTGTGCGATCAAGGCATCGCCTTTTTCCTCATTTGGAATCTCTGCCAACAACGTCCAGTACGCACCGATATGCTTCCGGCCAATTTTATTACCCTTCACATCAAGATCATGATAGAAATTATTTTCAGGATCCCACATCATCGAATTGATGCGGGTCTTTAAAGAAAAGTAGAGTCTCTTATATCTGAAACTCAATTCCTTGTCATTGAGAATATCCCCGATAGCAGACATATACAGTGCGCTGGTCGCCAGTTGTGCATTGAAATCCACCGGATAATACATGTGGTCTCGCGGCACGTTACCCAACATGCACGCAGCTTCGGGAACCGAATAGAGTCCGTTCTCACGGAGAAAGGTTTCTCTTAGCCAATCGAAATGCTTTTCAAGAATTGGGACAATTTCTTTAAGTCGTTTTTTATTGCCGATCTTATGGTAAAATCCGTACTCTACATAAGCAAACAACGGAGGACAGACACCTTCCGGATTATCCCGTTCAAAGACAAATGATCCGTCTTCAAGAGAATAATCACTTCTTATCGCACCCGAGTCTTCCTGTTTGCTATAAAAATAGTCCAACATCGAAAACGGTGAGTATGTTTGATTGCTATATACTAAAAAAAGTGCCGACAGACAGCTATAAAACTGATTAAACGTTTTCTGCCCCGGATAACTAAGATACCCTCCGGAGAAACCATTCTCCTTAGTACCCTGAGTCCAGAGTTCATCGATCCAAACCCAAGACCTGTCATACATATCAACAAAGTCTTGGTCATAAAAATGTACCGATGGTACCAAATCCTTTATCAAATCCCGCTCCTATCAGGCTATTTTTCAGAAAATCCAAAAACACGCACTGTATACAATACACCTACATGATTCATTAGTCAAATGAAGTACTGAATTTTTTAGACTTGTTTCCTTATAAATTTCAGAGATGCAGGAAACAATGATATCTGAACAGCATCGCATCCGCGAGAAATTTCTTCCCCGTCCGCATGGCAGGGCATATCATGATCTGCTGTCACCGTCACTTTTGTAGCACGCAAGGTAGTGAATCTCGAACTGTTCACCTGGGTCCCTTTAAAAAATTTTAGCGCATACCACAGTATCTCATATCCCTTAATTTCTCTGTTGGCAAAACATACATCCAAAAGACCATCGTCGATAAGTGCTTCAGGAGCCATGATAAAGGCAGAGCCCATCCTTCGTCCATTACAAATCGAAATCTGCTGGGTGTCGAATTCATAATGATCTTCTTCCGTATCAAGCGACACTCTTACCGCTGACGGATAGTTAGCCATCACTTTGACAAAAGCGGCCAGATAGCTTGGCATTCCACTAAGACGCTTGAAATCTGAGGCAACAAAATTTACCGTCGGTTCAAATCCTAACCCCACGCCGTTTACAAAATATCGTCCATCTGGGAACTTGCCACCCTTCACGAACCCACAATCGGTAGGCATCCAATACTGATCCATCACCAAGGCACAAGCTTGCTCTATGCTTTTTGGTGTTTTTGCAATGTAACCAAAATCATTGCCCCTTCCTATCGGGACTAGACCTACCACAGGCATCTGGTCAAATATGAAGTTTCTCTGGCGAGTTTCTTTCATCACTCCGTCGATGACCTCGTTCACCGTACCGTCTCCACCGGCAGCAACGATGAGTTTATGACCTTTGGCAACTGCATCGCGAGCAATTTCCGAAGCGTGCATCGTGTGCTCGGTCATAACAAATTCACAAGGAAATCCTTGTTTTGCAAAGCAATCGGCAATCGTATCTCGGGCATAAGCTCCTTTACCCTTAGCTGCGTGCGGATTGAGAATAATAAAGGCTGAAGGATCTTTTTGTTTTCGTGACATGTATGGATGTCCTTATCTTGATTGGAACAATATATCGGGGTTGCATCATACCCTATTTACAGCCTGTTTTCAATCAAATACTATGTGGATCATGAATTCACGTACAGCTTTTCTTCCGATGAACAGAGAAGACCTCGATAATCGCGGTTGGGACGAGGTAGATGTTGTTTTTGTAACAGGGGATGCATATGTCGACCATCCTTCGTTTGCCGCTGCATTATTAGGACGTTTGATGGAATCAGAAGGATACAGGGTGGGAATCGTTGCTCAACCAAAGTGGGACCGGCCGGATGATTTTTTGGCACTCGGGAAACCCAGGCTCTGCTGTATGATCTCGTCTGGTGCGATCGATTCGATGGTCGCACATTATACCGCCCATAAAAAAGTACGTAATGATGATCCGTATTCTCCAGGAGGAAAGGCAGGGTTTAGACCCGACCGCGCTCTGATCACCTACTGTGGTCGTGCTCGGCAAGCCTTCGGACAAGACACGCCGATAATCATAGGAGGATTGGAAGCTTCACTGAGAAAATTTGCCCATTACGACTATTGGAGCGATACAGTGCGCCGCAACATATTATTTGATGCTAAAGCCGACATGTTGGTTTACGGCATGGGAGAATACCAAACTCTTGAAATCCTCTCGCGCCTTGCATCAGGTAACGCAATTTCTTCGATAATCGATATCAGAGGGACCTGTGTCGGCATGTCGCAATCCACATTCTCGCATCTGAAAGATATGAAACGAATACATTGCATCGAACTGCCTTCCTATGAAGAAGTTTCATTAAGAGATCCAAAAAGCAATACTCCTGCCGAAAGTGCCAAACGAGATTATGCCAAAGCGTTCCAACTACAAATGCTTCATGAAAACCCGATGGGAAATGACGTGATCGTGCAAAAGAGCAATGACCGCTATCTGTGGTGTAATCCACCTGCTTATTCGATAGATCAAGACCTTTTTGATCGCATCCATGAATTTTCCTATACAAGAGATTATCATCCGGATTATAGCCTTCAAGGAGGAATACCTGCTCTTTCTGAAGTCCAATTCAGTCTAACAAGCAATCGAGGATGTTTTGGCAGTTGCTCTTTCTGTGCAATAACCAGCCATCAAGGGAGAATAATCAGTGTACGATCGACTCAATCATTGGTAAGAGAAGCCAAGACGCTGACACGTCACCCTGACTTCAAGGGATACATTCATGATGTTGGTGGCCCTACGGCGAATTTCCAAGGTTTGGCATGTGACATGCAAGCATCGAAAGGTCCGTGTTCAGCAAAGTTTTGCTTGTATCCGCATCCTTGCAAGAACTTGGTTGACCATCATGAAACATATCTGGAAAAATTAGAGGCAATTGCTTCAATCAAGAATGTAAAGAAGGTATTCATCCGTTCTGGTATCAGGTATGATTATCTGCTTTCAGCTGCCAAAGAAGAAACGCAACGCAGATTTATCGAAAAACTGGCAAAAGACCATGTAAGCGGACAATTGAGAATCGCACCAGAACACGTAGCCGAAGGAACACTTGATGCGATGGGCAAAGCGAATTTTGAGTACTATGAGGAATTTGTCCAAAAGTTTAATCATGCCAGTGAGCGATTCAACTTAAAGCAATATTGTATCCCCTATTTCATAGCGGCCCATCCGGGTACAACTCTTGACGATGCTATCGAATTGGCCTTGTATCTCAAACAAGCACGTTTTATTCCCGAACAGGTACAAGAATTTTATCCGACTCCACAAACCGTTGCGACCTGCATGTATTTCACGGGCATCGATCCACGTCCATCAAAACAGTTTGCTTCTGTCTATGTTCCGAAAGGAAGAGAGCGTTCATGGCAACGAGCGTTACTGCATTATCACAAAGCAGAGAATCGCAAACTAATAATTGAGGCATTGACAGAAGCCCGCAGAAAGGATCTTATCAATGTGTTGATTCCACTCCGAAAACCAGCAATTAAAGGAACATAGCGATGGCATCCGCACATACATTGCCAATGGTTGAAACCCGTAAGGATTTTGCACATAGGCTACTTCAACTCTCGCTTCCTATCATGTTTCAGAACTTACTCAATTCATCGGTGTCATTTGTCGATACCATGATGATCGGGCAAATCGGTGCGGATGCACTCGCCGCCGTGGGTTTGGCGAATCAAGTATTTTTCCTAATCACACTTTTCTTTTTTGGCGTAAGCAGCGGATCCGCAATTTTCATTGCTCAATATTGGGGAGCCCAAGACATCCCTTCGATGCACAGGACGATGGGAATCTCACTCATTGTGAGTAGTGCCGGAGCTTTGTTTTGTTCTTTTATCTCTATCGCATTCCCGACAGAGGTGATGCATGTATTCACAAAAGACCCGCAGGTTGTCGCCCGGGGTGTCCAATATTTGGTGTCGGTCGGGATCAGTTACCTTTTCACTGCGATCGTAATGACATTTTCGACCGCATTGAGAAGTATCGGTGATACGAAAACACCATTGATTGCATCGAGTATCGCACTGACGATCAATGTTGTCTTGAACTATCTATTGATCAACGGAATTTGGATTTTTCCTCGATTGGAAGTCGTCGGAGCAGCAATTGCGACTGTGATTGCCCGGTTCATTGAAATGGTGCTCCTGCTTTCCTTCGTTTACGGGAAAAAGCGTCCTGTCGCGGCTTCCATAAAAACCATGTTTTCATTTTCCAAGGCAATGTTGCGTAAATTCTTCATCACCTGTACTCCGGTTATCCTCAACGAGATGTTTTGGTCATTCGGGATGACCACCTATAAAATTGCCTATGCAAGGATGGGAATCGATGTTATAGCTGCGGTCAATGTTAGCGAGTCTATCCAAGGGCTGTTCTTCGTTGCCCTCATGGGCATCGGAAATGCCACCGCCATCATGATCGGTAACAAGATAGGTGAAAACAATATCGATCTTGCGAAGCTCTATGCCAAACGATGCATCCTCATCAGCTTCACTGTCGGCGCTGTCCTTGGTCTGATGCTCATTGGAACATCCAGGTGGTTGCCGATTCCTTTCAACCTGAATGAATCGTTGCATGCGATGACTATGCATGCGTTGATTGCTTTAGGAGCCGTCATGTCCCCCAAAGCAGTGAATATGGTTACGATCGTCGGGATACTCCGTTCCGGAGGAGATACCCGCTATTCATTATTTGCTGAAATGGGTGGAGTATGGCTTATCGGAGTACCGTTGGCATTCGTCGGTGGTCTGGTGTTAGGTTTTCCACTATGGGGCGTCTACCTCCTTGTCGCTTTGGAAGAAGTCTTCAAACTTATTATCAGCGTTACCAGAATCCGTAGCGGCAAATGGATCCATAGGTTAACCAACGACCATATTCAACTGGAATCCACACGTTCACTTGAAAAATAGTTTTTCTCTACCTATAGTTTACATGAAGGTTTTTTTGACCATCAAGGAGGATTCCTATGGGAAATACGGTTCTTATCAATGGAACGGTAATCACAGGATACGCAAAACTTCAGAATTGTGGAATCTTCATGAACTCTGCCGGAAAAATCGGTGACATATTTAACATGAGAAGGTTCCAACAGAAGAACTTCCCGCCGGATACGCAAGTTATTGACGTAAAAGACGCTTATATAGTTCCCGGATTTTTAGATACTCATATTCATGGCATCGGCGGGTTCGGTACCGATGATGCCGATCCGAATTCAATTCTTGGGATGTCCGAACGCTTGGCCGATTTCGGGGTCTCGGGGTTTTTGCCAACGATTTATACCGAAAAACTTGACGATATGTTCAATGCGATAGATGCGGTGGTGGAAGCTATAGGAAAGGAAGAAGGGGCTTTGATATTAGGGATGCATGTTGAAGGCCCGTTCATCTCAAAAGAACGGCTCGGCGCTCAAAATGCCGAGGGTGTGCAACCGGTTGATATCGATCTTTTCAATAGGATTATCAAACGAGGGAAAGGCCATATAATTTGTATGACAGTAGCCCCTGAACTCAAAGGGATGCGCGAATTAGCTCTCAATGCCATTCAAACGGGTATCGTTTTGTTAGCAGGGCATACAAATGCGACATACGAAAACATTATTGAAGGGATGCAGGCCGGTATTCTTCATTCGACCCATTTTTTCAATGCGATGAGTCGTTTGCATCATAGGAACCCGGGGACGGTCGGTGCGATCATGATACAACAGGACATGCAATGCGAGATCATCGCTGACGGAGTCCATGCCCACCCTGAATTAATAAAATTACTGATAAGGGAAAAACCGACAAGCAATATTGTATTGGTAACCGACTCTCTCAAACCGACGATGCAAAAAGAGGGAGAACTGTATGCAAACAAAGAACGGGCAAAACTCATGCCGGACGGAGCGTTCCACCGATACGATGATCCTGATACGATTCTTGGTTCGTCTCTGACCATGTTGCAAGGGGTCAAGAATCTCGTGAGTTGGGAAATCCCCATCGAAACTGCGATCCAGATGGCAACCTCAAATCCCGCCCGTATCTATGATTTTTCCCTCACCGGACGGCTTGCTCCGGGGTATTTTGCCGATATCACCGTTATCGATAAAGACACATTTGATCTTAGAGGAATGTTTATCAGGAGCAAGATGCTCAGAAATAATTTTATTTGATTTTTTAAGGAGTTTCACATGAATATCAAAACTGAATCGTTGTCTGCAATCGAAGGGCTCGAACCCAAAAGGCTATGGCGTTATTTCGCAGAAATTTCGAGCATACCGAGAGAATCCGGGAATGAAGCAATGATTCGCGAATATGTGCTATCCTTTGCTACGGCCCATGGGATTGCGGCTCGCGTCGATTCGACAGGCAATGTGATACTTCGAAAGCAAGCATCCAAAGGATTCGAACACCTTCCATCGGTAGCGCTTCAAGGTCATCTTGATATGGTGTGTGTTAAGGATGAAGGAGTCGTCCATGATTTCAAAAAGGATCCAATCGTACTGAAAAGAGACGGAGACTGGTTGAAAGCCGTAGGAACGTCCCTCGGAGCCGATAATGGAATTGCGATCGCACTTATCATGGATATATTCTCCGATGAGAATCTTCAGCATGGTCCTCTGGAAGCAATTCTCACTATTACCGAAGAGACTGGATTGGTAGGCGCGTTCGGACTTGACCCATCGTTAGTTCAAAGTCGTCTCATGGTAAATCTCGATAGCGAGGAAGAAGGTATTTTTTATATCGGGTGTGCCGGCGGTATCGAGGTTGATGCAAAAGTACATCGCGAATACGAAGGCATCCCACATGGATATGTCGCTTGGAAAATGAGCGTTGGCGGGTTGATCGGCGGACACTCCGGTGCCGAAATAGACAAACAACGGGCTAACGCCATCTCGTGCATCGCGCGAGGCTTGTATGCCTTGACCGAACAAACCGATGTTCGTTTGGTAAGTATCGACGGAGGGACCAAACGAAATGTAATTCCGAGCACCTGCTCGGCGCTGTTCTATATCCCAAGCAAGATGACTGGACAAGCGACAAAGATCATACAAAAATTACAACAAGATCTTGCAGCCGAGTATGCTGTTTCCGATCCTGGGCTTTCTCTTTCTCTTACCGCAGAGAATGGTGTTTCATCCCTCGCGTCTTCGAACGACCAAAGTACTGCAATCATCAAGGCCTTGTTGGTTGCTCCCCATGGTGTTGATAAGATGAGCATGACGATAAAAGGACTTGTGGAAACATCTGCCAACCTAGCAATAGTCAAGACAGATGATTCGTCATTCGTCTTTGAATCGAGCCATCGCTCTTCGATTCAATCTTCGCGTGACCAAATAGCAGACAAGACCGCAGTTGCATTTTCCATTGCCAAAGGAGAACTCCATATCGGTAACGGATATCCTTCTTGGACGCCTAATCCTTCTTCAAGACTCGCACAGTTATGTAAGGCCGTATGGGAAAAACAATATGGAACACCCGCAGTGATAACCGCGATTCATGCGGGCCTCGAATGCGGCATTATCAATAGCCTTGTTTCGAACATGGATTCGGTTTCTGTCGGCCCTAACCTGAGAGGTGTCCATTCTACGGCTGAAGCTTGTTCGGTCAGTTCAACAGCCAAGGTTGCCGATTTTATCCGAACATTACTGGTTTCGTTATAACCTAGTTCAATAAACAGTGTCCTGAATGGTGTTAGCCAAAAATAAATTGCGCTAATGCTACAGTATTCAGGACATTGTTGATATAATTCAATACACCTTTTTACGTTTTGATCACAATGTCGTGGCGTTT
>JAAYIV010000166.1 GCA_012523305.1 Spirochaetales bacterium | reverse complement strand
TTTATGTGTCATATCCTCGGGGAAGCTGATCAAGGAGCAGCACCAGCATGCCAATAGTAACAACCAACGAATTACTTATCAAAGCTCGCGAAGGAAATTATGCAGTAGCAGCGTTCAATACCAACAACCTTGAGTACACCCAGGCGATCGTCCAAGCCGCATCAGAGCTCCACGCTCCGGTCATAGTGGCTGCCACAGAGTATGAGCTTCATTATATGGGAGGCTATGCGTTTGTGGCGATGGTGAAGGCAATAGCCCGGGATGTGAAGATTCCGATTGCGATCCATTTGGATCATGGCCCCTCATATGAGGAAGTCATCAGATGCCTGCGCTATGGCATGACTTCCGTCATGTATGACGGATCATTGTTACCGCTTGAACAAAATATCGCAAATACAAGGAAGATTGTCGAAGCAGCCCATGCTTGCGGTGTGACGGTTGAAGGCGAGATAGGCGTTATTGGTCAGGCAGCAGATGCCCATGAAGGTGAGGGTGCGGCGATTGACGCTGATCTTGTAGGTTTGGCCGATCCCGATGAATGTGTGCAGTTTGTACAAGAGACCAAGGTGGATTCTTTTGCAGCGGCGATCGGCAATGCCCATGGACTCTATAAACGAAAACCCGAATTACACTTTGAATTACTCGATGAAATATATGGAAGGACAAATACTCCGTTGGTGTTGCACGGCGGAACGGGCATCCCCACGGAAGATGTCCAAAAAGCCATCACCAAAGGTGTTGCCAAGATAAATTTTAGTACTGTCATGCGTAAGGGAGTGATCGAAGCACTGAGAGCTTCGCTGGATGCCAATCCGAACGAACTCAATTATATGAAGTTGCTCGCTCCTGCAACCCAAAGAATGGTCGACATTGCAAAAGAACATATCATCATGTGCATGAGCGAAGGAAAAGCCTGATATACTATTTTGGTGATAACAGAAACAAGACTCTCCGGAGGTGTGAGCTCATCAAAGGAGAGTCGTTGACTTACTTCAATTCTAATTCTTCTTCAACATAATCGGCGAAGTCATCGGTCAGATCCTTGTTTCCCATGGTCACGGTCCCATCAAGATGGCTACAAAACGGTTCTTCCTGATCATCATGTTCTTCAACTTCAAATCTCATGTTGTCAAAGACTACCGTTCCGCTATCTTTTCCACTCACCGTCACCGATCCGTTGATAGTGATCTCAGTGATCGCTGATTTCAGCGTTGATGTTGTTTCCGATTCCGATCCACCGATATCCAAATGATATTCGAATCGAGCATCGAATGTTTCGGTCACTTCTCCGTTGAATGTCCATCCATACTTGCTGTAGTTGTCTAAGTCCACTGTCTAGGTATTGTCGATATCCATGACGATCTGCCAAAGTCCAGGTGCTGATTGATCGTCTCTGCTCGGTGGTTCCAATGGAGAAACATCTTCATTCCAATCAGTATTATCGTCATTTCTTTTTCGCACGTGTACATAAGTTGTTACGGGTTCTTCAATGGTGATGGTCAAACCTTCTTCGACAGTTTCTGGTTCCGGCAAGTCTCTCGAAGCAGACCGCGTTGATTCTCCGAAAGCTGCTTCGTTTTGGGTGTCATAGCCTCTTGCAATAGCCTTGTTCAATGCGTTGGCGAGGACAGTGGTGGCATTACTATATAAGAATTCGAAAAGAACGCAGCTGCTGAAAAGAACCGGTATCATCATGCCGATACATACTATGACGATGTATGCCAAGTGGTGTTTTTTCATCATGGACCTCTCGCACGCTCAAAGATGCTTATGTCTCTCTGTTGTCATTATATGTGACAATAAAGTTGTTGTGAAGATATAAAGTATGTA
>JAAYIV010000165.1 GCA_012523305.1 Spirochaetales bacterium | reverse complement strand
TCTTCATACTTTTTTCTCCTTTGGGATATAACCCGTTTGGGTGATACTAGACTTTTTCATTCTAGCTCATCAATGTAATAGAATCTATAAGTAAATTATCGAAACGTCCAATGAGTTACAAAAAAAGACTCAATTCAGCTTACTACACCAACTTCGACGTATCTGATATCATTCGTTCAACGTAGAACTTTCATCCAAGGAAGGAGGAGAGATCGTATGCAAGAGAATAAAGTTTCTAACCAACTGACACTACGGGGCGTGATTACCGGAGTCGTCGGATTGATTGTTATCACATCAAGTTCAGTCTATGTTGCCTTACGAATGGGAGCTTTGCCATGGCCAACAATATTCGTGACTATCGTAAGTATGGCGGTATTGGGGAAGATGAAACACTCATCGCTGATGGAAATTAATACTACCCACACCCTGATGAGTGCCGGAGCAATGGTCGCGGGAGGTTTGGCTTTTACCATACCGGGTATCTGGATGCTCAATCCCGAAGCCCAAGTACCGACAGTGCAATTGCTGACACTGGCTTTGGTAGGAGCATTCTTGGGAACACTCTTTACCATACTGGCAAGGCCTCGGTTTATCGAGCAGGAGAAGTTACCCTATCCGATGGGTCAAGCTGCCTACAGGACATTGATTGCCGGGACATCCGGAGGAAAAGCTGCAATCTGGCTGTTTGCAAGCATGGCGGCAAGTGCGGTATTTACCGTGTTTCGTGACGGTATCGTAATACATGGATCAACAATCATTCCAGCTGTATTGGTCTTGTATGGAGGGGGTGTCGCCTACCAAGCAATCGCAGTCTGGGTATCTCCGATGGCTGCTGGGATAGGAGCGATAATCGGGCCTACATTGTCACTCGTATGGCTTGCCGGAGCAATGATAGGATATGTATTTTTGATTCCTTTCGGTCTTGATGCCGGATGGTTCAGCGATATGGCCGCGGCTGATGTGTTCAGGCAGAATCTTGGAATCGGATTGATGGTCGGAACCGGGATCGGAATCTTGGTGAAAGTCATCTATGACAAAATCCGTTTCACGATAAACAAGAAAGATACTTCGCATCTCCAAAAACGAATTCTTGCTGGCAATACACGTTGGTATTTCCTTGCGGCAATTGTATTGGCCATAGTCGCATTGGCAATCGGTACTGAAATCACCCTATTGCAGGCGATACTTACCGTCGCGGGTATTTACCTCGCCACGAACCTTGCAGCGACGCTTACCGGGCAGACTGGAATCAATCCGATGGAAATCCTCGGTATTTTGGTCCTATTAGCTATCCAGATCATTTGGAATCCTTCAACGATCGCTGCGTTTTCCGTGGCGGCAGTGACCGCGATAGCTTGCGGTCTGACAGGCGACATGATGAATGATCTAAAATCCGGCCATCTTGTCGGTACCAAGCCAAGCGCCCAATTCATGGCAGAAGGAATCGGAGGCATGCTCGGTGCGATTATCGCAGTTGTGGTATTGTTAGTGCTGAAAAATGCTTACGGAACATTTGGCACAGCTGAACTTCCCGCTCCTCAGGCAGCTGCCGTGACCAGCATGGTAAAGGGAATCGGTCATAAGGGAGCGTTCTTTATCGGAGCTGTGATCGGATGTATCCTTTACATCATTAAGATGCCCGCCGCAACATTAGGTCTCGGAGTCTATCTGCCGATAAGTATCTCGGCTATCATGGGGGCGGGTGCTTTTGCACTTATGGGCGCACGTAAGATTGCCGGGAAGAAATATAGTGCGGCGATTGACGAAAAGACAAATTTGATAGCAAGCGGATTTCTTGGTGGTGAAGGCATCACCGGAGTCGTGCTTGCGATTATCGCGATGTTATAGGAGGAGTGATCAGGATGGAACATGTTCAGCGTAACATGCCGAAATCATTATATGCTCTCAAACCAAATGAACTCATAGGAGCATTGGCTTTGGAGCGACCATATCAGGGGAAACAAATCTACAAATGGCTTGTTCGCGGAGCAAAATCATTTTCCGAAATGTCAGATTTACCTGTAGCTCTTCGCGAACGGCTTGAAGCTGAAATGCCTTCGATGGGATCGAGTAGGATTATCTCAAATCAGAGAGATCAGAGTGGTACCGTGAAGCTTGGTATCGAGTTGAGAGACGAAGCCGTAATTGAATGCGTGATCCTCACCGACAGGGAAGAACGCAAGACCGCTTGCTTATCGAGCCAAGTAGGATGTGCGATGGGATGTACGTTCTGCAGAACCGGGACCATGGGATTGCTTAGGAATCTTGAAGCTCATGAGATCATAGAACAATTTGTTCATCTGAGGACGATTGAACCCGATATCTCCCATATCGTATTCATGGGTATGGGTGAGCCTTTGGCAAACTTTACCGAAGTCATGAAAGCAATTGAACGCCTTCATGATCCCGAAGGATTCAACATAGGTTATAGAAAGATTACGGTCAG
>JAAYIV010000164.1 GCA_012523305.1 Spirochaetales bacterium | reverse complement strand
TCATGTCAATCAGATGGGAAATGTAATGTTCCATGCCTGAGGCAGGACGGGAAGTACCAGCGTACGCCATGGCGATTCCACTGGTCACCAAGCCTTGCATCACATTGGCAACAGCTTGCTCATCACGATTTTTCAGTAATGGAGCCGAAGCGACACAAGCCGCAAGAGCCGAACGGGTAACCTGAGCCACCTGTTCACAATAATATTCTCCTGTAATCAAGTGAGAGATGCGCCACTCACAGACACTCACATATTTGGCAAGCATGTCACCGAATCCTGCTAGCAGCATGTGCATCGGAGCAGCAGCAAGAATGTCCAAATCGCCGATGATTGCCCAGGCCAGGGCTGATTCAAGAGAGACTTTCAATCCTTCGGCATCCATCGATGATGTCGGGGAAGCAAAGCCGTCCATCGACGGGGCGGTGGCAACTATCATGAAACGTCTTGATGAATTTCTGGCAAGCATTTTCGAAATATCGTTGATCACTCCTGTTCCGATCGCGATGATGAAATCGCAGGAAGGATCGAAATGTAACGCGACTCTTCCCAATGCCAATTCATCCGGTTGCACATCGCCAGATGGATAGGTGTAAGAACTGAAATCGATATGTGCCGTACGTAAAATATCCATCAACCGTTTCCCGGCTGCCTCATATGTATTGGGATCCATCACTAAAAACGGTTTGCCGGCCTTGGCTTCTTGTAAGAGCCCGGGGATTTTCTTCAACGCTCCTTTTTCAATCAAGATATGTTCGATCGCACACTCATGTGGAGTACCACAAGAGCAACCTTCAAGTGCATACTTAGCCATTTGATATCCCCCTATGCGTATGCCAAGAAGTCTAGTAAGGAAGGTTGAGAGTGTCAACGCCGAAAGCATGATTATGATGGATTGACACTATCGTGGAAGCTGAATAACAGAGGATCTGTTTGATTTCGTTATTGGATCGTGCTATGGCGAAACCTGCTTATGTAAAGAGAGCTGTTTGTTTGGCTACCGTCTGACTACCACTGGCCACATCCTTGTTGTTTGCCTTCAAGGCATAAAGCATACGGATATTCTCCTAATCGTGAATATTCCGCTGGTTTTGTCTGGTTCGTTAAGAAAGTCAATCGTAAAACGGAATAATTTTGGCTTACATCGATCCGTATCAAAAGACCGGAACGGAAATCGGAGCAACCGGATACAATCGACGAGTCAACTTCAACCAAACGCAACGTCTAGGCTTGGCATATGATGAAACGATCGCGCTCTCCGTAAGTAATGTATTACCGTCTGAAGACAATAATCATAAGACCTTTTTGTAACGCATGGAATCTTGGTACATACCATCTTGACAGTCGGACCTAAGTTTTTGAAAGATATCACCTACATCAGGGATACACTTTCATGGAGAATTAATGTGTATATCCGTATTACGATGTACCCCTGCTTTTTCGACAGAAATCTGTTGATTCTCCTGCATGCCAACATGGTTCGGTGAAAATCAGGTCCGCATCTTCATGTCTGTATTGGGCAGGCACCCTATATTCATTCCATCGCCAAACAATGTTTGTGGGAATATATGTAGCAATGGTCCGTACATCTTGCCGGGTAAGTGAAGGGCAGACAGTAGTTCTGGCTTCCCATCTGATATGAGAGCGGGTAAGCAGTTGCAAGGTTTCATGAACTGATTCACCGTCAGCATTCACTCCGCATATGCTTCTATAAAGATCCCATGGTGCCTTTACGTCGACAGCGATGTAATCCACCAAATGTCGGGAAATTAGTTCTGAGATCATCATGGGGTTACTGCCATTCGTATCAAGTTTGGTCACATATCCGATACTTTTGATCAATGAAAACAAATCCTGCAGATCTTCGTGTATCGTCGGTTCTCCTCCTGATATCACTACTGCTTGAAGATATCCGACTCTACGGATCAAAAATTCTGTAATTGCCTCCATTTTCAGGATAGGTCCATATGGTACGGTAGGTCTTTTTCCTACCGTACCACATTCGTGAACAACACTTCGATCGATCAGAGCTCTGTTATGACAATAAAAACAATCATAGTTGCATCCTTGTGTAAACAAAACACAGCTAATCTTCCCCGGATAATCAATCAGAGAGCTTTTCTGGATTCC
>JAAYIV010000163.1 GCA_012523305.1 Spirochaetales bacterium | reverse complement strand
TTCTAAAGCTTCTATACAACCTTAGTGGTACTTTTTACGGTGACTACAGCTTGTCTCATAGATTAATTGGATATACACTGGCTTTGTTATACCCATGCAAAGCCATCAACTTGAGGCTTGTGCAACAAAGGAGTGTCGCATCATCGCTAAGGTCAGTAAAAGAATAAAATTTGGGTTTGGTATTGGCGATTTAGGTGGGAATATTTTCTTCACTGTCATTGGATTCTATCTGTTGTATTTCCTAACAGATATTGTTGAACTATCAGCCGCGTTGGCCGGCACGGTGCTGATGATCGGTAAGATATGGGATGCCGTAACCGATCCGATAACCGGTTATATATCGGACAGGACCAGATCACGATGGGGACGCCGCCGACCCTATATGTTCGTGGGAACGATCATATCGTTCATCACGATGGGGCTGATGTTCACGAAACCATCATTCCAGTCTCAACTGCCGCTGTTTGCTTATTTGACATTCATGTACTGTCTGCTTAACACCGCTTATACATTAGTCAATATTCCGTACGCCGCGTTACTGCCGGAATTGACCGATGACTTTAACGAGCGAACGATTCTCACCGGGTATAGGATGAGTTTCGCCGTCGTCGGGACATTTGTCGGTGCCGGAGCTGTCATGCCTATCATCGGCATGGTGGCAAACGTAACATTAGGGTGGACTGTGATGGGGTACTTCATGGGAGCGGTCATGCTGCTTTCCACATTGGTGACCATCTGGGCAATTCGCGAACCAGAACACCCTGAAGCCCAACCAGAGCAGGGATTGATAAGTACCTTTGTTGAAACTCTTAAAGATAAGGTGTTTTTAACAGCACTGATTCCCTGGGCATTATTCATCACCGGAACATCGATGGTTCAGGGAGCGCTTGTCTATTATTACTCATATATCTTCCACGATGAAGGACAGTTTCAGATCGCACTCATGTTCCTGCTGGCGATGAGCTTACTGTTTATCCCCGTCTGGGTAAAAGTGTCTCAACATATTGGCAAGAAAAAGTGCTATATGATCGGTATGACCATCATGGGAGCGGGAGTGATGGTGTTTTCACTGCTCGGCGAACAAATGGGTACGAAATTTGCACTCATCGTGATGGCACTCTCAGGAGTAGGCCTATCGACACACTATGTGATGCCCCATTCGATATTACCGGATGTGGTCGAACACGATGCCATCGAACATGGCAATGTCAGGCGTGAAGGTGTATTTTCAAGTATGTGGACATTCTCAAGCAAAATAGGTCAAGCGCTCGCATTGGCACTGAACGGATGGATACTTGCCCTCTTTGCATACGAACCGAATACCACCTCCAAATTGGCAGAAATTGGAATAAAACTCATCTGCGGGCCCATTCCCCTCATCTGGTACATCATCGGCATACTGATCTTGCGGTTTTATCCTATCGATAAAGCTTATTACGCTACGATGCTTGAAAGGAAGGCAAACAGCTAATGACAAGTCGCAAGGAAACTATCATGTGCATGGCCCGGGCGAGCGCTGGCAGAGGTTTTGTTTATCCTAGATACTCAGCTGCTGTACGTAAGTTCATGAATGCCGTAGGCCGTGCTTATTTATATGTGATAGAAGGTGTTAATTCAGTATCCATACTAAATCAGGAAGCCCTGATAGATGGGTTGGAAAAATTCTATGACAAGAATCACAAACTCATCATCGCCTTCAGGCATGTTGCAAAAGAAGATGCTCAGGTAATGATGTATGCGTTGAACCGTAAAATCCATCGTCAGATTCGAAAACGAAACAGACATCGCGACAAAACCGATAAAATCATTGCCCATGCACAATTCATTTATGGAATCGACGCTCTTAATTGGGCGGGAAAGGCAGCCGCATGGCTCTTTCCAAGAATCGGATGTGTTCCGGTGCAGAATGGCAGCAGCAATCGCAATGGTTTGAATATCCTGAGAAATGGGATGCGAGAAGGAAAATTCCCGATCGCTCTGGCTCCCGAGGGGCAAGTTACCTATCACATGTACACATGCTATCCGATAGCTTCCGGAGTCGCTTCGCTGGCGTCATGGGCCGATGACGACAAAGATGTTATCATCCTTCCGGTTGCCATCGGGTACAAACACACGGACCACCCTGAACAGTTCATACGGTCAGTGGTCGAACGTTGGGAGCATCTTAGCGGAATCAAACTCGATACTGATAGATCTACCCCGATTTTGGCCCTTTTGCATAAAGTGTTTGATATCACCGTTTCATTACTCAATGAAATGTATGAACTGCATGGAGAAACTACCCTGACACCCCGGGAACAGATCAACGCAATTTGTGAAAAGGCATTGGACCTGGCCGAACAGCTTGCAAACGTTCGTGCAGAAGGTACGATTCTGGATCGTTTGTTTAAAGTACGTTATACGGGAATGGATGCGATTCACCCCAACTGGTTCAATCCGTTCCAAATAGCTCCGGTTAAACGAAGCCTCGCGGACTTCGACGCATTGAAAGCCCATGTCTATCTTCGTCACTCCCAAGTTGTCGATGTGTTGGAATATATTCATCCTGAATACATCACAAGCCCTTGCTCGGCGGGAAGAGCTTGTGAATTCGCCCTCAACCTACTGGACGTACTCAACCGTATCCAAGGTGGAAATATCAACAGCCGGTTCACTCCGAGAAATAAGAAAGCCATCGTCTCAATTGGGAACGCCATCCATTTTTCACAGTCAGAAACCCGATCTTCGACAAAACGGAATCGGTTGAAGGCGATAACCAATGAGGTCCAAAGTGAACTTCAAGCGGTTTCCACCCGCCTTGAAACAATTTGGGAAACATTTGTTTTTACCGAATGATACTAACGTTTTATATCGTACAGCTTCTTGCCTCGGACAGCCTGCACCATCGGCAAACCCGTATCATAATCCCATTGGCGCTCTTCGTACTCTTCATTCTCACGCTGCCGTGTACACCCGCTATTATTCCAGGAAGGGGTCATATCGTTTCTCCAAGGTCTGACCGCCCATTGGTATCCTCTGTAGATATCCCTTGTTTCGTCCATATGGTCGAGAAGCACATCATGCAGTGCATCGCGTATCGATGCTGATTCAAGGTCATCGATGCGATTGACGACTTCGCTTGGGTCATTATGGACATCGTACAGTTCATCCTTGTCCATCAAATTGATACTCAGCTTCCATCTGCCATCGGTTACGCTTCGCATCATCTGCAATCCGCCGAATCCATCGTGATCGATCTCATAACGTGTGAACTCAGCAAATACATGATCATTGATCACTACCGTGGGATCTTGAATCTGAGCAAGCATGCTTTTACCTTCGAACAATCTTGGAATCGGGATCCCGAAATAATCAAGGATTGTCGGGGCGACATCGATATGGGAAGCACATGAAGTCACCACCTTTCCAGTGTTGTGTGCGTTTCGTATTCCCGGTTTGACGATGAATGGAATATTGGCGATTTCCTTGTAGAACGCAGCATTCTTACCTTGCAATCGATGAAAACCCAGCATGTCACCGTGATCGCTAGTGAAAAACACCATCGCTTCGGGAGCAAACGATTCAATCACATCCAGCACCCTTCCGATCTCATAATCAACATAACTGTTGCACCCAAGGAATAACGAAAGCATCTGTGAGCTCTTGTTGATTTCAGAAATATCTTTATCAATATCATCGCCAGCCCATAAGCGTTGCATCAAAGGTTTCGATTCCAACGTATCGTGAAAGGCAGGATCATCATCGAACACAAAGTTTTCGTACATCGTGTTAAACGGTGCCGGACAGACGCATGGACCATGCGGTTCGTCGTATGAAACGGTCAGGAAGAAATCCTCATCCTTATATGCTTTCACATAATCGAGTGCTCTGTTCGAAACCCTGTGGGCAAAAGTCATTTCTTCTGTCCAATCGGGATCGAATGCTGTTTCCGATCTTCTCGAACGCTGGCGATCTTCAATGGACAATTCATTGAGATACCGATGCATGTCATACCACATGTCTTCATCCCACCCTTCCGGACAGACGCCATTTCCAAAATAATCACCACCGTCAAGGTGCCATTTCCCTGTATATGCACAACGAATCCCATTGTCAGATAACCGTTGCCCGATTGTCTTGACATTTTCTCCAAGGGGAACGCAATTGGTCACTACCCCGTTTGAATGGGGAAATGTTCCGGTAAACAAAGCCGAACGTGCCGGCCCGCATACCGGTTGGCACGTATAGGCTTGATCATAACGTATACCTTGGCTTGCCAATCTATCTAGATTCGGGCTATACATCCTTGAGTTTCCGTAACAGCCCAACATATCTTTCCGAGTTGTATCTGTCATGATGAATATAACTTGTCTTGGCATGGTGATGTTGTACTCCTTGTAAGAATTATTAGCCTTTTACCGCTCCGGCCACGAGACCTTTAATCATATACTTCTGGAAGAAGAAAAATATCAATACTACCGGAACCGTACCGACAATCGAAATGGTATTGACCAATGACCAATCGTAGGAAAGCTCACCCAGATATCGTAATGCGATACCGACGGAAAGTGTCCGTCGCGCATCATTCTGGATTAACGTGGCAGCATGGAGATAATCATCCCACGTCATGAGAAATGCATAGATTCCAACAGCCAGCAAGCCCGATTTCACCAACGGAACCACAATCCTGAAAAGAATAGTGGATTTGTTGGCTCCGTCTACATACGCTGCTTCTTCTATCTCCAGTGGAATTCCCGAGAAAAAACTCGACATGAGGATAATACAGAAAGGGACTTGTGCCGCAAGGATTGCCAATATCAATCCGCCCAGGCTATTTATGATACCCAACTTTCCGAGGATACTGTATAACGATATCATCCTGCTGATAATCGGGAACATCTGCGAAGCAAGTAACAGAGCGAAGACCCAACGGCTCCAACGGTGTTTGAACCGTGCAAGCGAATAGCCGGAAAAGACCGACACAGCACAGCAAATCAATGCGACAGCGGCTGAAACAATCAAATTATTTTTATAATATATGAAGAATTGGTTATTTACGGTAAATAACTTAACAAAGCTGTCAACAGTAAAATCCTTGGGGAAAAAAGTCGGCGGAACCATATATGCTTCCATATTAGTCTTGAATGCCGTGACCAGCACCCAATACAAGGGAAACAATAAAAACAGGAAAATAAGAGCGAGCACCAGGTACTTCACGATGTTGAACAATAACGTATCGTCTTTGATCGAATGGATTACATGTTTCATAGGCTTATACCACTTCTTGTGTCCGGTAGACACGATTGTACATGAATACCACGACAATCATCATCACCATCCATAATGTCGTGACGGCGGCACCAGAACCCAAATCATTACGTACGAATGCTTCTCGATAGCTGAGGACCGCAAGCGTGGTTGTCGAATTATTCGGCCCGCCGCCGGTCATTGTCCAGAATAACGGGAATTGTTTGAAGTTTTCTATGATCGACATTGAAACCGATACTTTGAT
>JAAYIV010000162.1 GCA_012523305.1 Spirochaetales bacterium | reverse complement strand
GATGGCAAAGAAAGAAATTTCCTGTGCAATCAATCCTGAGTGCGGTAATGCTGATTTCTCGCATATCAAACCTGCTGAAGTTCCATTGAACATCGCAATTGTCGGGGGAGGGCCAGCCGGGATGGAAGCCGCACGTTATGCTGTCACCCGAGGGCACAAGGCAACAATATTTGAAAAGACCGGAGAACTCGGCGGAGCTATCCTTGGTTGTTGCGTAACTCCGGGAAAAGAGAAGATGAAATGGTATGCTGACTGGATTAGACATCAGATCGTACGACTGAAAGTCGATGTGAGATTGAAATCGACGCCAACCGTCGATGAGTTGAAGGACTACGATTTGGTGGTCAATGCCACTGGAGCCTCTTCCTATGTCCCGTCAGTTCACGGAAACACAGATGCCGTCCTTTCGATGGAATCTGTGATGGCATGTCCTAAGGTCGCCTGTGAACATCACCCAAGAGACGGTCGCAAACCAGTGAAGTTAACCGGTGAAAATGTTGTGGTCTGGGGTGAACACTATCCAGCGGTCGATACGGTGGTGCATCTTGCGTCAATAGGTAAAAAAGTAACGGTCATCACCGATCAAAAGGAATTTGCGTCCAATGTGGAAGTCATCCATATGTATGTGTTCCGTAAGCGATTCAAACAAACCGATGCAGAAGCCCTGGAATCCAAACCTTACAAGCATCCTGTTACCGTTATTGAAAGTAGCACGATCGATGAGATCAGAGATGGTGAAATCGTAATCATCAATAAAGATTTCGAGAAACAAACAATCGCATGCGATCATGTCGTCTCCTGTTGGGTAAAACCCAATACCGAATTGTTTGACCAATTGGTCGCTGCCAATGTTCCAGTGGTTCGTGCCGGAGATGCGATCAAACCAAGAAACTTGCATGCCGCAGTGGAAGATGGTGCTCAAATCGGCCGGATAGTTGATGGAAACAAGCTCTTCAATCCGAACAACGCGATGGTAAATGAGCTTCCGATGGATATCTTGGATCAGCTGAAGTCATAATGTAATGCGTATTGTGTTCGTCACCGGGCTATCGTTAAGGTAGCCTGGTTTTTTCTGTACTTAATTAAGAACATCGGATATCGTTGACAATGAACATTTTATAGGAGAACAGTCGCATGATACCATTCCAAGTGAGCATTTCTAAAGGGTGGCTTCATGATTTCGGTGGGTTTTCATTTACTGAATCGTATTATTTTGACCCATATCACAGACGAAAGGCTGACCTACTGATCGATCAGTACTTGCTAGACACATTCAAAGATCTGCCAATCTACAATTTTGAATCCAACCTAGTCCAAAAAGATCATGTGCGACCTAATTTTTTAAGAATTGGAGCTATTCAGCCAAATCTGATACTTGGCAAGATATTAGGAGCTAATTTTATTTTCCCTGAAGCAGCTGATGCCGATATAGATCGTAGTCCATTGAAACATATCAAATCTGCGGCAGAATTACCTTCGATCGACTTTCTTCTTGAAAATCCGATTGTAAAGAAGTTCAACAATCAACTTGTATCAGCTAAAAGTGATACATCGATCATACGCATTCCCCCGTTTTTTTGGGATTTGTCTGGAAGAGCCACCATACATGGAATATTGACTACCGGACATAAACTAGTCGGTGAAGACTTTTTCCTCATGATGTATGACAACCCCCAACTGGCCCACATTATTCTATCTTGGATATCAAATGCTTACATGGCACTTATTCAGCATTATGCTTCAATGAGTGATATGACGGTTACTTCTGTGCATATCGGAGAGTGTTCGGGATGTTTAGTCTCTTTAGAGGCATTCAAGGAGTTTGCCCAACGTTATATTGAAGTATTTGGGCAGAAATGGCCGTTAAGAGTACATTCTTGCGGATTCTCCGATCACCTGCTCGCCTCACTTACCTCTATCGGGAATCTCTGCTCTCTGGATGTGGGATCCAACACGTCGGTGCAACGGATTCGTCAAACATTGGGATCGAAGTTCCTCATAGAAGTAGCCCCTCCGGTAGAAATACTATTGGAAGGTTCGAAAACGGAAGAATGTATCGATTGGATAACAACCACCGTTGATGAGAATGCCAGAGGCCCTATGGAGATTAAATGCCATCTAGAACCGGGATACTCTTTGGATCATATTCGTCTCATACATCAATACATTCAGATCCATGGAGCATAGGCTCATCCGGCTTCTATTTCAAGAAAGGCAACCCTACTTTTTCACTTGTTGCAATTGAATGATCGATTGCCATACAAAGTTCGTGTGTTTTAAAGGTCTCATCGATGTTATTCATTGATGGCCGATCTTGGATGATTGCATCAAAGAAATCATCAATAAGGAATCTAAACGGATGATGGCTTACCGCACCACTATCGGGCATGATGGTTTCAAACTTCTGCCATCCTGTTTGTCCAGGGAACGCTTCCTTGAAATAGAACCTATCCTGTACAACAGAACCCTTCGATCCATGAATCATTGAATTGACCAAATACGGCGATTCGATTGCAAAACTACAACCTGTTTTACCCACTGCTCCATTCGCAAACTGTACCGACGCTACATAAGTGGGAGCATATTCAAAATCATCACGATGTCCCCAAGTACCATTGGCAAAGACGTGCTCGACTTCACCTCCGAGATAACGCATCAAGTCCACTGCATGAATACCCGCAACCAATGATGCTGATGGGCCACCACTTACTTTCTGGCCCCCCCATGTAAAACCATTCCACGAACTACTTAGTTTATGAAAATAATCAAATTCCATGTAGAAAATCTGACCAAACACTTCCGTGTCAATCATTTGCTTGAGTGTCTGGATATAGGGATTCCAACGAAGTACCATCCCACATTGAAATTTAACCTTTGAAGCTTTGACAACGTTATAGACTTCGTTCACTTCCTTGATATTCATTCCAATCGGCTTCTCGCATACAATGTGCTTTCCAGCCTTTGCTGCCATCATTGTCTCTTTCGCATGTAAAAAGTGAGGACTCGTGATTACAATGACGTCTATATCATTTCTCTCAACCAGTTGCTCGAATGTTGCCAAAACTTCAACATCAAAGCCTAACTGAGCGACCCGTGTCTTTGTTCTTTCAACATCATGCCCAACAATCGCGACAACTTGTCCATGCATATTGTTATTGATAGCTTTCACATACTCAACGGCAACATCGCCGAAACCGAACACCCCGGCAGTTAATTTTTTCATCGTGTCCCTCCAATCAGTTGTGAATATAGAAATAATATAAAAACATTTTTATTTATAATATAATGAATTAAATAAAATATCCTTTTCCAGTATACCATCACCATTGGTGACCCACAAGATTTTTCTAGAATCAATACGTGTGAGAGTATGGACCGTGAGAGTATGAACCGTTCAGGCGGAAACAAACGATATC
>JAAYIV010000161.1 GCA_012523305.1 Spirochaetales bacterium | reverse complement strand
GTAATGGTCGAACCGCTTTTTCTGTAAAGATAGAAACCGGGTGCTGAAGACGCTGCTCGCCAATCGAGGCCATTACCCCTCTCCCCTTTCATATATTTGTTAAAATAAGTCTCAATATTAAGACTCTGATTATTGTAATTCAGAATCTTATCACTACTATCAGAAATGGTATAAAACAACTTTATTCCGGGGTCTATCTCGTCTACTTTTGATTGTATTTCGTTCAATCCGGATCCAGTTAGGACTAAGCGCCACTTCAACTCTTCCGGATCCGTTGTATCCCTTTGCCAGTTAAGGTCACTGTCGATGAGCATGGATTGCAGATATGTCGGTATGCCGCAGCTAGAAATTAAAAATAGACAAAAAAACACCGGCAATACGAGCAGATACATGAACTTACTCGTATACCGGTGTCTAGACCTCATAGTTTTCCTCCGAACGGAGGTGTGTTCACCTCACAATTACTGTAGCGTTACCAAGCGACTTTGGGCTAGCTTGGCATATTCTGAAGACGGGAACTCATCCGCGAGCTGTTGGAATATGGCTCTAGCAAGCTCAAGGTTATTAGCTGCCTCATGAAGCCTGGCAACATTGAACAATGCTTTCGGAGCTTCAGGAGCATCGGTACCAAACCGGTCATAGACGGCTTGGTACATGTCGAGCGCCTTGACGCTATCACCCGACATTTCGATACAGACGGCAGCATTCATGAGTGATAGAGAAGCCAAGAAAGAAGTGCCGGCTTTGTTGCTGGCTTCGATAAAATAATCGTGCGCTTCTTGGTATTTCTCATGATTAAATTCAATCATTCCCAATAAATACAATGCCTTGAGTGCAGGGTACTTTTTGCCTTTCCTTGACAATTCGGCCAAGTCGTCTTTCAATGATGTCAGTGAAGCGTTAGCTTCATCGGTGGTTTTATCTTCAAGGGCTGCCCAGGTATCGTATTCAACCTGTAGCGTATCAATTTTAAGTTGGTTGGCTTCAGTAATGTTCGCACTTACGCCAAGTCCGATCCAAAGACCGATCAATGCCAAGACAATCGCAACTCCAATAATTATCAACACGAGTCTATGTCTGGTTATAAAACTGTTGAGTGTGGATTCAACTTTTCCAGAGATATCCTTTTCGTTCTCTTTAGCCATGCTGTTTCTGTGCCTCCAGCTTATTTCTCCCGGGATTTCATGAGATCACCGAAGGTGAACGTGTCACTATCGTCATCATCATGGATATACTTGGAGATTTCACTCTGCTGGGATTTGCGGATCAGTTCTTTGATCGACAGACTCAGCTTTTGCGTATTGGGATTCACTTCAAGCACCGCTGCTTGTACCGGATCCCCTACCTTGAACTTAGCCAACACCGCATCGGTAAATTCTTCATCAGGACCAATTAAGTTGTATTTGGAAATCAATCCTTCGATATCACCCAATACTCTTACGAAAACACCGAAATCGGTTACATTGCTCACCACTCCTGAAATTGTGCTGCCCTTAGGATAATCATGGCGGAGAGTCTGCCAAGGATTACCTTCGAGCTGTTTCACTCCGAGACGGATATGGCGGGTTGCTGAGTCGACACGAGTTACCACAACATCGATCACATCCCCTTCTTTGCAGAATTCGGACATGTTGCGGATTTTCTTCGTCCATGAAATATCATCGATGTGTAAGAATCCGTCAATACCTTCCTCAAGATTGATGAAGGCTCCGCTGTTAGTGACCTTCACCACTGGTTTGGCAAGAGTCTTCCCGTTAGGATAGCGTTCTTCGATTGTGTCCCAGGGGTTTTCTTCGAGTTGCTTCAAACCAAGACTCACCCGCTTCTTATCCAGGTCATACCCGAGGATCTTCGCCTCGACCACATCACCGATGGAAAGGATTTCCTTGGGATTATTGATTCGTTTAGTCCAGGACAGCTCGGAGATATGTGCCAAGCCCTCGATACCATTCTCAATCTCAATAAACACTCCGAAACTAGTTATTTTTGTCACGGGAGCTTTCACGACATCATTGATGTGGTAGCGTTCTTCGAACGATGTCCAGGGATCTTCTTGCATATGCTTAAGCGAAAGATTGATTTTCTGGGTGGTCGGATCAATATTGATCAACCTTAACTGAATTGTCTGCCCCTTTTTCACGAAATCCTTGGGCTTGGTCACATGACCCCAGCTCATGTCGTTTATATGCAGCAATCCGTCAAATCCACCGAGATCTATAAAAGCACCGAAACTGGTAAAACTCTTTACCGTTCCTTCAACAACATCCCCGATCTTGACAGTAGCGAAGAACTTTTCTTTGTTCTCCTTGATTTTATTCTCGAGGTATTCTCGACGGGAAACGACTGACTTAAGTTTGTTTCCCGTATGGAATTTGTCGATGATAAAATAATCGGTAACACCAATCATCGTTTCAGGGTCCTCGACACGTTGCACATCCGCTTTTGACAACGGACAGAAACCGATAAAATCGCTTCCCAAGTCAACTTCGAATCCGCCTTTGATGACTTTTATGAATTTACCGAGAACCGGTGAACGTTTCTCAGCCGCTTCCTTGAGTAATTCGGTACGCTCTTTCACGTCAGCGCGCTTTTTGGAAATGACAATCTGTCCGCCTTTTCCTTCCTTGTTGACTATGATTACCTTGACTTCGTCGCTGACGGCAGGAATCGTAGAAAACTCATCTATGGGAATTCTACCCTCAGATTTATATCCTACATCCACAAACACATACTCGTTGTTGACCTGAACTACAGTACCGGTAACGAGCTGACCGTCTTCAATTCCATCAAGAGACCTCAAGTACTCTTCCTGCAGCATGGTTTGCATATCGCTAGTCTGCTGCGGTTTGTCCTGTGTTTCCAACACTTCCTTTACTTCTTCCACTTTATTCTCCTGATCCTTATTTCCGTGTGCACCGATTCCGGTACGCGCGAAGATAACTCGTAACACTTTCTCATAAACTTCATCTATGGTCAAGTACGACGAATCAATATACTCTGCATCGGAAGCCACTCGCAAGGCCCCAAAAGGCTTGTTTCTATCGATGTTGTCGCGCTCTTCGATACTTTGGGCCAGTTGTTCCAGCGTCATGGCCGTGGCTTGCTGGTCAAAACGTCTCTTTGCCCTTACCGATGGTTCAGCATCAAGAAAAATCTTGCATGTGGCGTCTGGAAAAACAACTGTCGTCAGATCCCTACCTTCACCCACGAGATTCAATCCTTGCCTTGCCAGGTTCCTCAGGTGTTCGTTAACAATCAAACGAACAGGTATGATCGCCGAGTGAGCTGCGACATACTGATCGATTTTGTCGGTATGAAGGGCCTTTTCAATATCTTTACCGTCAACATGAACTTTTCCATCTTTGACGCTCAAGTCAATTTCATGTGCAGTAGCAACAACTTGTTCTTCATTTTCCGGGTCTCTTCCCAACTGGAGCAATTTCCACGTAATCGCTCTATAAAAATTGCCTGAATTCAGAAAATAGAGCCCTAATGCATCTGCGACCCTATGTGCAATAGTACTCTTCCCTACTCCCGCAGGCCCGTCAATAGCAATTACGATACCTGTTTGCACATTATTCATGTATTTTCCCCTTCAAGTAGGGCAGCTATCTCAGATTTTGTGACGGATCGATACCTGCCTTCTGAAAGATCGCCTAATTTGATGGAACCGATTCTTATCCGAACGAGTCGTTCTACGGTGTAGCCGAAATAACTGAAGATTTTTCGCAATTCCCGGTTTCGTCCTTCGGTTAGCGTAATGGAGACCCATCGTTTTGATTTAATGTCAAATCGTTTGATCACATACGGCTTGTTGCTATCGATATAAACACCGCGAAGCGCTTCTTCCATATCAGCTCGTCGTACCGTCTCTTTGGTCATTACGGCATATTCCTTTTCGATTTCTGAGGAAGGATGGGCTATCTTTTGGGCTATCTGACCATCATTGGTATAAAGTATCAAACCTGACGAATCCTTATCCAATCGTCCTATATGGAATAATAAATTATTGTCTGCGATCGTGATGAGATCCCTGGCATACAAACGTTCGTTCGGATCATAATTGGTACACACATATCCACGAGGCTTGTTAAGCGCAAAATAATAGGTTTTTTCCGAAGGTTCGGCTAAAACGTCGTCAACCATGACGACATCATCGGCTTCGATCTTGGTTCCCATCTCATGTACGCGTTTCATATTGATCGTAACTCGGCCGGTTTTTATAAGCTCTTCGCAAGCACGTCTTGAACCGAAACCACTTTTAGCCAAATAGGAATTCAAGCGGATCGGGTAATCAATCTTCATCGGTCAACTCCTCATCCCGCATGAAGCGGGCTTTATCTATATCTGATAATTGGGGCAAAGCGGAGATGCTGGGCAATTTGAATTCATACAAAAATTTTCGTGTCGTCCCAAACAATCCGGGACGGCCTGGAACATCCTTATGCCCTACAATCTTTACATAATCACGATCACGGAGCAGCCTTAAGATTGAATCGGACGCTACGCCCCTGATGTTTTCTATTTCCCTTCGAGTGATCGGTTGGGCATAAGCAACGATCGAAAGGGTCTCAAGCGCTGCTTTTGACAACCTTCGGTCCACCTTTCTTCCGTAAGCGGTTCTTAAATGTTCGTGAAGGTCTGCGCATGGTGAAAAGTAAGCTCCATGCTGATCTGTCACCAACTCGACTCCTCGCAACGTATCACGGCAATGCGAAGCGAGCTCTTCAAGAGCGAGTTCAAGTCGGGGCATCTCTAAATCCGTCATTTTTGACAGACGATCCAAACCCACCCTCTCATTTTCAAGAAAAAGAATTGCTTCGACAAGGCGAGCATCGTTTGTCAATATGTTTTCACTCATCGCACACAGCCTTGCTGATAATTCGATGGTCAATCTTCATCAAATTGGATAATCTCATCATAATCGTCGGAATCATCACCTTCAGATTGTATATTATTTGGTGAATCGTCACTACCCTTTCCATTTGCAAACTCATCCAATTCGGATTGAGATTCATCCCAATCTGAGATTCGGTTGTCAAAATCATCTCTTTTTTTAATTACGATGTCACCGAACAACTTATGTTGAACGATCAATACCATGTGGAATTTTACCGCTTCCAGTATTGCAAGGAAGGCACAAATCACATCCATTGGCGATTCGCGTCTTACTACCAGATCGAGAAAAGAAATTTCCGATTGGGTTTCAAACAATTCGTTCATTAATGTGATTTTCTGCTTTGTGGTGACTTCCTCATATACATTGAAAACCTGTTCGCTTGTTATCGAGCGCAATAGAGTCGAGAATGTCTTGAGCAAATCCCATACGGAAATCTCCCCCCACAGTTCGCTATCATCAAAAGGGAGTAAGAATTGAGTTTTTCTCCTAGGAATCAGCAGTTGGCTTTCTTCTTGCGATGTTCCGGACAATAGTTGTGAGTATCGTTTAAATTTCTGATATTCTATCAAACGTTCCACCAGTTCGGTTCGCGGATCATCCAACTGCTCGTCATCGTCAAGGATTTTTTCACGGGGTAACAACATTCTACTTTTAATTAACAATAAGTGCGCTGCCATGAAATAAAAATCCGTCAGATCGTCCAAATCGAGTTTTGCAGCCAAATCAAGATATTCGAGGAACTGATCGGTAATTTCCGCAATCGGGATATCATAGATATTTACTTGGGCTTTCTGAATCAGGTAGAGCAATAAGTCCAATGGTCCTTCGAATTGCTGCAACCTATAAGAAAACTTTGACCGACCCGTCATCGGGGTGACATCAGGAGCTTCTTCCATTACCATAGCACTGAGTATACCCGTAGCTCTTCTTACAGTAAAGAGTAAACAGAACTACTCGACTGTAGCGGCTTTTGGTGGTGCCTCTGCAACAGGAAACATGATTGATCGTAATTTCACCTCAAGTTCTTCCATGATGTCTTTATTGCTCTTGAGGAAATTAATTGCGTTATCTCTGCCCTGTCCGATTTTTTCAGTTCCATAACTGAACCAAGACCCGCTTTTCTGGATCAGTTCGTATTTCAATGCACCATCGAGAATGCTTCCCGCATACGAAAGACCTTCACCAAACAACATGTCCAATTCAACTTTCTTAAACGGAGGTGCGACCTTGTTCTTGACGACCTTAATTCTTACCCTACTACCCACTATGTCGTCAGATCCTTTGCTGATTGCTTCAATCTTACGAACCTCGATACGAATCGATGAATAGAATTTTAGTGCGTTTCCACCGGTAGTAGTTTCTGGATTGCCAAACATCACTCCAATTTTCATCCGAATTTGGTTAATGAAAATTATCATGGTATTGCTCTTTGATAGAATACCGGTCAGTTTCCTTAACGCTTGGCTCATAAGGCGTGCTTGGGTGCCCATATGGGAATCTCCCATATCACCATCGATTTCAGCTTGGGGAGTCAGGGCTGCCACTGAGTCTATGACAATAATATCCACTGCCCCGGATCGTACCAGTGATTCGGTGATCTCGAGTGCTTGTTCTCCGTTGTCGGGTTGAGAAATCCACAATTCATCGGTATTCACACCAATCTTCTTGGCATAGCTTGGATCGAGTGCATGCTCTGCATCGATGAAAGCCGCTATTCCGCCAAGTTTTTGGGCTTCGGCGATCGCATGTAATGCCAATGTGGTCTTTCCAGAGGATTCTGGACCATATATCTCAATAACTCGTCCCCTGGGATAGCCACCGAGGCCAAGCGCTTCATCGAGTAGGATCGATCCGGAAGGAATACAGGAAATCGACCTATCCGAGGTACTGTCACCGAGACGCATCAGAGCTCCCTTTCCGAACTGCTTATCGATTTGGGAACGGGCAGATTCGAGAGCTTCCTTCTTATGCTTATCATCTACAGGGGCTACTATCGTAGCGCTCGTGGTACTTTTTGCCATATTGAACTCCTTACCGTGCGTAGAATATATCACACACTCTATTTGTCTGCATCGACTTGTTTTTTTGGTGACTCTAATAAAATAGTGACAGGACCTTCATTCGTATAAGAAACCTTCATGTGTGCACCGAATGTACCATTCGCGACCGATATTCCTTGTTGTCTAACCAAATCGACAAATCGCTCATACATAATCTTTGCGAAATCGGGATCCGCTGCAGGATCGAACGAAGGGCGATTTCCTTTGTTGAGGTTCGCACACAGAGTGAATTGACTCACGACCAGCAGAGAAGCCCCAATATCCATTAAAGAGAGATTGATTTTCCCGTCATGGTCTTCAAACAAACGCAATTTTGGGATTTTGCGTACCAAAAAGTCGAGATCCTTTTCAGAATCTCCTTTTTCAACACCAAGATACACCAACAAACCCCGATCAATACTGCCTACGACCTCATCACCCACCCTCACGGTCGCATCCGTGACCCTTTGGAGGACACTTTTCATCTAATACTCCAATCCTTGGAGCATCGCAGTGAATTTCGATTTATCTTCAGCACCGAAGAAAGCACTTCCAACCACAAGCACATCGGTTCCCGCACTGAGAATATCGCTGTAGGTCCGTTCATTCACACCACCGTCAACAGAAATCCTGAAGCTCAGATCATGTTGTTCCCTCATCGCGACCAAAGCTTTAATTTTCTCAAGTGAAGATGGGATGAAGCGCTGTCCGCCGAACCCCGGATCAACGCTCATGATCAATACAAGTTCGACATCCGACAGTATCGGTTCGAGCATGCAAATCGGAGTTGATGGAACTACTGACACTCCTGCTTGCTTGCCTTCGTCATGGATTGCTTGTAGCACCCGATGCAAATGCGTGGTTGCTTCGAGATGAACGGTAATGATATCGCTTCCAGCTTCAGCAAACTGGGTAACGAACCGCTCAGGTGAAGAAATCATCAAGTGAGTATCGAAAACAAGCGGCGAGCACTCCCTGATGTCTGAGATTGTTTTCGGACCGAACGACATATTCGGCACAAACTGTCCGTCCATCACATCTAGATGAACCCACTGCGCACCTGTAGGTGCGATCGATGCCACATCTTCGCCTAACCGTGAAAAATCGGCAGACAAAATTGAAGGCGCAACTATACAACGCGGTTCAATAATCATACTTATGTTGTACCAGATTTACACTGTTTTGCAAAGTCTAAACACGTTACAGAGACTACCGATCCACTTTATCCAATTGCATAGGTACGATTTGTATGGTATTATTCATATGCAGTCTGGGTTTCTCTTTCCGATGTAGACGAGTACCTGAGTAGTTTGTTCCTAAGGTTCCCTGATGGCGGAACAAACGGCTCGGGCGCTTGTTGTTTGCTTCAGACTGAGAGTATCACCAAGGGAGTTACACTATGCACGAAGAGATTATCAAGAATTTGCTCACCGAGGAAAAATGGACTCGAACCACAATCATGAATTACACTGTCGTTAATTTTCATGAGTTGGACGATGTAATCGATCCAATCGAGACCACTGACGACCAACTGGAAGTAAAGTCAATTTGCGATGAGCATTTATCTCACAATAAAAATAGTATCATCGCTCTGTACATATCAGGAAGCATCGCTTTGAAACGCCATTCATTGGATTATAGTAACATAAGCACGCTCGTCGAGTTGTTTGCTGATGCAAAGAAATGGAATATCGTAGAATTTTTATCGTTGAAAGTGCTCAAGCAAGTCGAAGACAAATACCTGTTGCGAGTGTTGGCGGATTGCTATGAAAAAATGGGACGTGAAGAAGACAAATTCGTGATGTACGAACGGTTGGTGAAGGTAGACTATGAAGAGACAGTTCTCATTCAGTCCATCGCTAATCGTTATATGACAAAAGGGAATTTGGAGAAAGCCATATTCTTTTATAAGAAGGCCATGCAACGTTTTATCAATGTATCCGACTATAGTGCGATAAAAGATGTGTGGGCAGTATTTTTAGAGAAAATTCCTGAAGAACTCTCTTATTTGCTCGGAGTCGCCCAACGGGTTTCAGCTAAGCTACAGCCCGAACGGGCCATCTATTTGCTTAATCAGTTGTATGAAAACAAATACGCCACTGACGAATGGGATGATTGCATAACAGTGCTTAAAAGTATTCTGGACTTGGATCCGAAGAATCAGATTGCCCGTGACCGTCTAGTCGAATGTTATAGGACCAAATACGCTGAGCATGGACGTTTGGACACATGTTTAGAGATTTCAAACCTTATGCAATCGTATCGTGACGTGCATTCTGCAATCGATGATTTCGAAAAAAATATCGCATTTGATAAAGGTTCTTTTGTATTCCACAAGAGTTGGGGAATCGGTCGTATCCGAGAGTTGAACCATACGAATGTTGTGATCGATTTCGCATCCAAAAGAAATCACAGCATGACGCTTCAGATGGCTTTCGGCTCGTTGCAAGTGCTTCCTAAAAGTCATATCTGGGTATTAAAAAGCGTATTCCCAAAAGAAAAATTGACTGAAAAATTCAATAGCGATGTAGAATGGGGCTTGCGTACCTTGATTTCAAGTCACCAGAACGCTGCTTCCTTGAAAGATATGAAGGCAGAAATGGTTCCTTCTATCTTCACTCCTTCGGAATGGAATAGTTGGTCTTCAAACGCAAAGAAAGAACTGATGGCAAACACTATGTTTGGGTTTATGCCCAATGATCCTGACGTTCATACAGTTCGTACCACCCCGATTTCCTTTGAAGAGAAAACCCTCGGATTGTTCAAGATGGAAAAACGATTCTACCAAAAGGTCAGGACAATGAGGGACTTCCTTGCAAACGGGGATCCTGAATCGGAATTCTTCCTTGAAATGGTTCGCTTTTTCTTGGAAAACTGTACTACTCAACCGGTTGACGACAAAGTCATCTCCAGCTATCTCTTTGTGCAATCAATGCGAGCAAGATTCAACTTCATTGAGATTCCCGAGGAAGTTACGTTTAAGGATCTGTACGGAAAACTCGAATCCATACCAGAGACATTCAAGGCAATCGACGATTCAGAATTGAAAAAGATGTTTATCGACAGCGTTGTGGAGGTTGAGGAACCGAGCAATATCGACAAAGTGCTGGTATCTCTTTATCCTTATTACCTCACCAGTTACATAATGGACACCTTGAAAGAACATGGAAAGACCAAGGTCATCGAAGACATGTTCCGTAAAGCTTGTACCTATTACAAGGAAAATGCCGATCTGTTCACGTATCTGCTCCGCACCTATGACAGGAAATTCTGGGAGAAAAAAATCAAGGTACCCTTTGAAATGTTGGTATCCAGTGCTCTGCAACT
>JAAYIV010000160.1 GCA_012523305.1 Spirochaetales bacterium | reverse complement strand
GTCTGTCCGGCAGAAGGCAGAGATATTGATCGTAATCGGCATCGGTGGTTCGAATCGGGGTGCTGTCGCCGCGATCCAAGCTTTACGCAGATCGATCACCAGTCCTGTGAAGGTGGTGTTCGCAGGTGATACGCTCAGTACCACTCGTTTATCAGATGTATTGCATCTGGTTCGTGATCATTCGGTGATGCTCAATGTCATTGCAAAGGATTTCAATACGGTTGAGCCCGGTATCACATTCAGGATGCTACGCCAGGAGATGATTCGGACATATGGAAAGGATTATGCCAGCAGGATCATCGTAACGGGAAGCAAAGGCGATGGCCAATTGTTTGATTTGGCCCGGAAGCACGGGTATGAATTTCTAGATTTTCCAAAAGAAATCGGAGGACGGTTCTCTGTATTGTCCAATGTGGGATTGTTTCCGATGGCGGTAGCCGGTATCGATATAAAAAGCATGCTTGACGGTGCCAGGAAGATGTCCGAGCAGATTAAGAAGACCCCATTGGAAACCAATGCGGCAGTGTGGTATGCTGTTAGGAGAATGGTATTACTTGAACAGGGATTTTCAATCGAAAGCCTTGTTCTGTTCGAACCCGATTTGCATGCTGTTTCCCGTTGGTGGATTCAACTGTTTGCCGAGACCGAAGGAAAAAAAGACAAGGTGCTTTTCCCCGTAAGCTTTTCATATTCTGAGGATTTGCATGCGGTAGGCCAATTCGTGCAACAAGGTCCAAGAACTATTGTCGAAACCTTTTTAGACTTCTCGTACTCTCCAAGTACCATGGTCATCGCGCAATCTACGGAAGTTGCTGATGGTTTTTCTTATATGGATGGCCGTCATTTTGACGAATTGAATCGAGTTGTGTACAATGCGGCATTGAATGCCCATGCGCATGACGGGGTTCCATGCATCGAACTGAATGTTGAACAACCTATCAATGAGTATTCTCTCGGTGCACTTTTTTGGTTTTTCATGTGCTGTGCCTATATGGGTGCGACACTACTTGAAGTGAATCCATTCAACCAAGACGGGGTAGAAGCATACAAGCAGCACATGTACGATAATTTAGGAAAATTTCGACAGTAAGCACGAACGATTGGAGTATTCGATGGCAGTTAGATTAAAAGATATCGCAAGAGAATCGGGTGTATCGATTTCAACGGTATCGAGGATACTTAGTAACGATACGAGCCGGAAGGCGAACAGCAAGACGATCGCCAAGGTCTTTGCGACCGCGGAACGCCTTGGATATTTTCATGAAAAAGTAACTCCTGCCCATTTTTTGGAATATTTCAATCCTCACGAAACCTATTCAGTCGGATGTATCCTTACCAGTGAGGAAGAAACCTACGTCTCACCGTTCTTTTCGGCATTGTTAGCGGGAATCCAACACGAAATCATCAAACAGGGGCCATCGTTTCCGCACAATTTTTTTGTTGCCCACATCAAGGATCCGGGATTCGTACAGTTTATACAAAACACACGACTCGATTGTGCGATCATGCTCGGTAGGACAAGTCTTGAAAATATCGAAATGCTCAAAGCGAATATTGCCAACCTTGTCTATGCGGGGGTGAATAAAATCGGTAATGGAATCGATGAAGTCCTCTGCGATGCACGTGAAGCTGT
>JAAYIV010000159.1 GCA_012523305.1 Spirochaetales bacterium | reverse complement strand
GATAAAAAAATCAACAACATGGTCAGGGTAATATGTTTTAATCTCGATGAAGTAACGTTTCGTTTCCGCTTTTATAAGATAGATCATGTATTCTGTTCCTTTCTGTTAATGAACAGCTCCATAATATTCTCCAGTCGGCCACTGTCTTTGATAAGAGAGATTATCTCATGATTATCAACCAACAAGAGTTGCAACTGCTCTTTCATCTCCAACCATGAGACATCCCGAAAAACCACCTTTGTAAGCGAATCCCTTTCCTTCATCTCAAGCACTGGAAGAACGAAAGTTTGTAAACCCACTTTTCCACGCATGATTAATTCATACTGATTTTGGCTGAACTGTCTCTTGAATTGATTTGTTTCACCTAAAAACGCGATTTTCCTTGCTCCAGTACCAATATTCTATCTGAAATACTATCGATTACATCCAGTTGATGGGAATTGACAATAATCGTTGTTCCCTGTTGTTTGGCTTGATCTACAAGAGTTCGCATAACAGTTTTTTGAGATAAGATATCAAGCCCTAAAGTAGGTTCATCCAGGAAAAGAATTTGAGGATGACCGAGTAGGGCGATAATTATTGAGAGTTTTTGTTGCATCCCTCGTGAATAGGTGCCTGCTGTCTGGTGTCTGTCATCCTATAAATCGAACAACTGTAGGAGAGGTTTGGCTTGCTGAAAAATCTGCATATCATTCAGTCGCTTCAGTCGTCCCCAGTACAATGATGCTGTAATAAAAAATAATTTCACCGATTAAAATCAGATAATTTAACCGAATGATATTGCTAAATTTAACCGAATGGAATACTCTTCGTATAGGAGAGCTTCCATGGACAACAATATCTATCGACCGCGCATTATTGACTCGACAGTCGAGCAGTACCTTCGGGCATTTGGAGTAGTATGCATCGAGGGTCCCAAATGGTGCGGAAAGACCTGGACTGCTCAAAAACATTCCCAGAGTGCTTTCTTTGTCGGTGACCCTGCCGGGAATTTTCAGAATAGGCAACTTGCCCAGATAGATCCCTCCTTGGCACTTAAAGGCAAGCAACCCCGTCTAATCGATGAATGGCAAGAAGTACCGTCGCTCTGGGATGCGGTGAGGTTTGCTGTCGACCAGGGCACCAATAAGGGACAATTTATCCTTACCGGCAGCGCTACTCCTTCGCACAAGGGGGTCATGCATAGCGGCACCGGCCGTATCGCACGATTACGCATGATGCCCATGTCATTGTTCGAATCGGGGAATTCCTCAGGAAACGTGTCGCTAAAGGATTTGTGTGACGGAAATCTTGAGAATGTTATTACGGGAGAGATTCGTCTTCAATCCCTGGCATCATATATTCTGAGAGGAGGTTGGCCAGGCAACCTGAAATTGTCGACCGAAGATGCACTCAAGATTCCGGCACAGTACTTGGACAATATGGTGACCAATGATATAGCCAAAGTGGATGACAAAGTGCGTGATGAAGCAAAGATGCGCCTTCTGCTTCGATCGCTTGCACGCAATGAGAGCACGACAGCAACCATGGCACGTCTGAAGAGTGACATGCAAGGAGTCGAACAGTTGACCATCGATGAGGATACCATTGCTGACTACCTCAATATCTTTGCAAAACTATTCATCATCGAGAACCAAAAGCCGTTTGCAACTGCAATACGTTCTTCTCTTCGCATAAAACAGGCAGAGAAACGTCATTTCACCGATCCATCTTTTGCATGCTCACTTTTAGGTATCTCCGATGAAAATAGACTGATTGGAGATCTGGAGACATTCGGGTTTTTGTTCGAGGCTTTGTGCGAACGAGACCTCCGAATCTATGCACAGTCATTTTCAGCCAACCTACTGCACTACCAAGACTACAGCAACGATGAGATAGACGCGGTAGTGGAACTTCCAGACGGAAGCTGGTC
>JAAYIV010000158.1 GCA_012523305.1 Spirochaetales bacterium | reverse complement strand
TTACAGGTTCATCCAGAATTAAAGTGATTATTCTATTTTACATCAAGTCTTTTGGTTTGCGAGCAGTATTTCCACTTTTTTCGCAATATGCGATGTGGCGCAACTTACCGTTTTCGAACACGGACTTCATTTTAATAGCTCCGCCCCAGCGACTCGTAAGTACCTTTTCACCTTCACGACGTGCGTTCTTTGAAATTCCAGCTGCCATATAAGTATCCCTCCATTCATTTATTCACATAAGACGACCCACTATAACAAGTTTCATATATGTTAGTCAAAGGTAAAGATGATAATTTTTCATAATTTTAATATTTTTTCTTCTACCGCTTTTCAATGGCATATTGATTGAATGCTCCCCGGTGCCTACAATAGTCGTGTGAACCAAGAAAAACGGAAGAAAAAATCAATTTTCAGGGAAATCTGGTTATTACCAACTCATTTGTACAGAGCTGTCATTTCTCCTTTCTTTTCGCCTTCATGCCTTTATAGTCCGACATGTTCGGCATATATGGTACAAGCTGTCCGGACCCATGGAATTTTTAAAGGAACTATAATGGGGCTGGCCAGAATTTTTCGTTGTACCCACATATTCTTTATGGGGGGATCAGATCCTGTTCCGGACGTGTTCAGTTGGAAAGAAATCCGCAATGGTTATATAATATTCCGCAACCCGAAACGCCACAAGCCAGACGAAAAAGACGATCTAAATCACTAGACGCTTTTTGATAATTCCTTGACAAACGTTATCAGCACATTCAATGCGTTTTCATTGTAACCGCCTTCAGGAATTACCAGATCGGCAAATTCTTTCGTCGGTTCAATAAAATTGAAATGACCCGGACGCACTACTTCCAAGTATTGCTTCACCACCGATTCGACGGTTCTCCCCCGCTCATTGATGTCTCGGTGCAGACGTCTGATGAATCGTATATCATCGGGGGTGTCAACGTATAATTTGAGATCGAGCAAATCACGTATGGTTTTATCATGTAATATCATCAGACCTTCGATGATTACCAAAGGCTTCGGATCGACATGGATATGATGATCTTTTCTCCTGTGATGGACAAAGTCGTATTGGGGCATTTCAATCGATTGCGAAGCTTTCAATCGTGAAAGGTGCTGATGGAGCAATTTGGTATCAAAGGCATCGGGGTGGTCAAAATTAAACGCTGTAATATTTTCATTACTCATAAATTCTGCAGAACAATAATAATTATCCTGAGGAATAAAGACAAAATCGGATACAACTTCTGAAATTTTCTTCACTATGGTTGATTTTCCCGAACCAGATCCGCCGGTAATTCCGATTATCTTCACATTCATCGCATACCCCCCGTTGTTTTCTGACATGGTAATATCCAATCCTTCTCTTGACAAGCTACGTCCGACTATCACAGTGACAAATTGACAGCTTTGTCATCCCTCACTACAATCAAATAGGAAATAGCAACAGTCAAGAGGTACCCGATGATATATTCATTCGAACAGAACAGCCCCGATACCAGCAAAATGGCATTCATCGCCCCATCGGCTTCAATAATCGGAAAGGTGTACGTAGGTGCATACACTTCAGTATGGTTCAATGCAACCGTAAGAGGAGATTTTTCGTCAATCACGATCGGAGACTATTCCAATATCCAGGATAACTGTGTCATACATGTGAGCAAAGACCTACCCGTAACCATCGGATCAAATGTGAGCGTAGGCCATGCTGCTATCGTTCATTCGGCAACCATCGGAAACAACTGTATCATCGGCATGGGCTCTATCATCCTCGATGGATCTTCAATCGGGGATAATTGCATCGTTGCCGCCGGGTCGGTCGTTCCCCCGGGGAAAACTTTTCCAGCCGGCCACATGATCATGGGGACACCAGCGAAAGCAACCAGGAAACTTACCGAACAGGAAATCGAACACATCCAAAAGAACGCTCATGCTTACTATGATCTGGCAGTACGATCAAAACTCGAATTTTCTCCGATCGACTGAGTACTCCGCCTAGGCCCGCTCATGTGAACGGATGCCTTCGGACAGTATTAACTGGACGAGTACGCTTTACTTAAGTATAATTGTTGCATGGAAAAGCTTTATATAGGTACATGTTCATGGAAGTACCCATCTTGGGAATACCTGGTATATCCTCCGGGATCGGAAGAGAATTTCCTTAAGGAATATGCCAAAAAGTATAACAGCGTTGAAGTGGATCAATGGTTCTGGTCATTGGGGAAACGTTCGATCGGGCTGCCGAAAGCCGAAACCGTACAAGAATATGATCAATCAACCGGTGAGGAATTCAGATTTACCATCAAATGCCCCAACGCGCTGACCCTCACCCACCATTATTCTAAGAATTCACAATTGATACGCAACGAAGCGTTTCTAGATATCGAACTGTTCAATTCATTCTGGGACGCACTTTATCCGATACATGCTAAAATCGGCCTGCTCATGTTTCAATTCGAATACCTAAATAGGACCAAAATGACTTCCCGGGCTCTGTTCATGGATCAATTACATAAGTTTTTTGAAGCGGTTCCCGCTGATTTGCCGTATGCTATAGAAATTCGCAACCCAAGGTGGATTGATTCGATATGGTTTTCATTTCTTCGGCAGCGTAACATCTGCCCTGTCCTCATCGAAGGTTATTGGATGGACTCCGTTGCCGCACTCCTTGATCGCTATGAAGAGGATTTGGGCCAAACCGTGTGTATCCGGCTGCATGGGGATGATCGCAGTGGAATTGAAGTACTAACGGGAGGCAATTGGGACCGCAGGGTACAACCCAAAGACGACGATTTAGCCCAAATTGCCCGGTCTGTTACCAGAATCCTCCAAGGTGACCGGGTAGTATACGTAAATATCAACAACCATTACGAAGGATCGGCCCCGCTCACAATAGAATCCTTTACATCGTATCTCCGGGCAATGAGGTAATATCCTGGATTTCGTTCACGATTCCGGCAAGTGTTTTATCTCTGACGGACTTTCTTCGCAATTCGCATTCCCACACCACAATCACTTTCCAACCATCCATCTCAAGCTTACCGATCACTTTTGCATCGCGAACACTGTTGGCCAATATCTTTTTACGCCAAAAAGTCATATTGCTTTTCGGTTCTCTGAATATCGGGCAATCGCTGTGCCCGTGCCAAAAACAGCCATGGATAAAAATTACGGTCTTGTATTTTGGAAGCACTATATCCGGTGTTCCGGGCAATCTCTTGGAGTGAAGCCGATAACGATACCCCAAAGAAAACAGGTGTTTCCGCATCAGTAATTCGCAACTGGTATTTCGAGCGTGAATCCGAGCCATCAATTGGCTACGGTGTTCGCTTGAATAGATATCCATGTCAGGGTAAAACCCTCATCGACAAATTGGGATGGCGGTCACTTAATTTGAAAGCCTCAGCATATCTGACCCCGCATTGCAGTCCTCTGTATTCTGCAAGGACTTGGACGGCATAGAGCAGATTGAGACCGTCATGTTCCATCAGGTATTCGCATTGGCTGGCGTGGCAAGCCAGACTTCGTTCTTTCGATTCGAAGGTTTCTGTTATGTCAACATAATCCGTAGGGAGAAAAGCTCCCCCGCCGACCTTATCCATGTAGTAGACGATCACCGGTTCTTCCAACGGTGGAGGCCCGGTAGCAACATGGGATAACCCGGCTTGTAGTAAGCTGTGATGGACAAGGCGATTGGTCTCGATGTGATCGTCATGGTAATCATCCCTATCGTGAGTGATGATGATCTGCGGCCTGACAGAACGGATAAGTTCGGTCATCTTCAATCTGGTAGCGGGATCTTTGCTGTCCAGAAACGTGTCGTTCACATCCAGAGTACAGAATGTAGCCCCTATCACCTTCGCAGCAGTGGCACCTTCGGCCATCCTTTTGACTCTCAATTTGTTTGGCTCGATCGAGGCATGTCCCAAATTCCCATTGGTCACGCTGCAAATAACAACTTTATCCCCGCGATTCACGAATCTAGCCAACGTTCCAAACGCTCCGATCTCGACGTCATCAGGATGCGCACCGATTGCCAATAGTACCATTTCAACCTCCAGCAATGTTCGAAAAAAGTATACCATGAAAGCGCATCCCCTGCTATGATGAAGTACATGATATCGAATATGCTGTGGGTATTCTTGACAGCGGTTTGCGGAGCGTTTTTGCAAACGAACATCGGTTTCGGATTCCCGATAGTCGCCATGATTGTTTTTCCGCTGTTGTTTCCTTTCTCAACTGCTGTCACACTCTCATTAATCATTGCCAGCGGAAGTACTCTTTACCTTTCGATCGCTTATCGGAACCATATCGAATGGAAGATAATCGGACCTTTATTAATAGTTTCGATCGCATGCAGCATTATTTTTACCCAGCTCACCATCGACATGTCCCAACCGGTATTGACTATCATGTTAGGAATTATGCTGGTCGTCATTTCAATATTCACCGTTAAGTTTAGCAGGAGCATAAAAATCAAGCGATCTGTACGCACCGCTGCAATAACAGGATTGATTTCGGGTATCGGCAACGGACTGTTCGGGATTGCAGGTCCGCCGGTCGCCATCTATCTCATGGCATCGCTCGAAGAAAAACGATCATATCTCGCATCGATACAATCATATTTCTTCATCTCGAGTGTCATCACCATCGTGGTTCGCGTACTGAACAATGCAATCAGTCCGGCTCACGTCCCGCTCATCGGCATCGGATGGGCAGGTATGGCCATTGGCACATTATCTGGGAGGAAACTCTTCGAGAGATTACCTAAAGAGCTTCTGAAAAAGATTGTCTACGGATTTGTTGGCGTATCCGGAATATGGATGATTATCCAGACAAGTTTACTCTGATGGTTCTCCGTCGGTTCCATCCCATCGTGAACGCAACGCATCGATATCGGCAGCTAACCTCAACACCGCGTTTGATAATCGCAATGCGGTCTTGCCATCATCATCAGCGGGTAGTTGCTGCCCGTGCTCGCGCATCCTTTGCACAATAGCGTCAAGAGATGCCAACGCTGAGGTGAGTTGGCCATAAGCAACATGCAACTCTTTCTCCCCTGGGGCCACGATTACCTTTGGTACCTGTGATACGTATTCTTTCGACAACAGATCAAAACTCTGACCCGATTCGGGTGCCCATGCCGGGACTTGCAACTTGGAAGTGACGAACCCTGCAAAAAATTGCGCGACATCTTCTTCGCCGTGTACGATGAAAATCTGTTGCGGACGTTTACCGAAATGACTCAACCACTTGATCAATCCATCTTGGTCTGCATGACCGCTGATTCCTTCAAGCCGCCTTATCTTCGCCCTGACATCGATTTGTTCGCTGAATATCGTTACCTTTTCAGCTCCGTCGAGTATAGAGCGCCCCAAGGTTCCGTTCGCTTGGTATCCACTGAATACGATAGTACTTTCCCTTCTCCATAAATTGTGTTTCAAATGGTGCTTTATTCTTCCTGCTTCACACATCCCGCTTGAGGAAATGATCACCGCAGGTTCTTTTCGTGCGTTCAACGCCTTGGATTCTTCGGCTGTAACCGTTGTGGTCAAAGAAGAAAAGATCAGTGGGTTGACACCTTTTTCCACAAGGCGCATCGCTTCTTCATCGAAATAGCCTTCCATGTTTCGAGAAAAGACCCGAGTCGCCTCGATAGCCAATGGACTGTCAAGAAATACCGGTATCGTTTTGAACGACGGAACAAGATCATGCTCAATGATACACCGCAGCAAATAGAGCAGTTCCTGGGTCCTTCCGACTGCAAATGAAGGGATAATAATATTGCCACCCTGCAAAAAAGTTTCTTCGATGATCGCGGCCAGTTCTCCAGCTCTTCCGAGGGTCGCCTCTTTTTGGGAAGAGAACCGGTTGCGAACATGAAGCCTATCGCCATAGGTTGATTCGATCATCACGAAATCGGCTTCCTGCAAATAGGATGGATCGTTTATCAACGGTTGGTCCAGATTGCCCACGTCACCGCTGAATACCAAGTGACGAATCTGGGTTTTTTCTCTCAGCCAAACCTCGATAGAAGAAGAACCCAACAGATGGCCTGCATCAACGAACCGGACTTCTATGTTTTCATCGAGTTTGATTTTTTGTCCGTATTGAAAACCTTGGAACAAATCTGAAGCAGCTTTCGCATCCTCGACCGAATAGAGTGGATCGATCTCAGGTTTGCCGGCGCGACGCCGTTTTCTGTTTTGCCACTCGACCTCCATTTCTTGGATGTGCCCCGAATCAGCAAGCATGATCGAACAGAGATCGGCGGTCGCCTCGGTGCAGATGACCGGTCCCCTGTACCCTTCTTTGTATAGAAGCGGAATTCTTCCACTATGATCGATATGAGCGTGAGTCAACAGCACATAATCAATCATCGCTGCGGTAAAGGGCAGTTCAACTCCGAAGCGCTTCTCATCGTTTCCTTGTGGCAATCCACAATCGACAAGAACATGTTTACCGGCACATTCTAGTAATGTGCAACTACCCGTTACAGAGCGGGCCGCACCATAAAAAGTAATGTTCATGCTCTTAGGATACGCTCTCAATGTGAAGCTGTCCACCCGTAATTGGATTTTCATCGAGGGAAACTTGTTGCCTTCGCCGTAATAGTACAGTACAATGCGTCGCAACGGAGGAAGCCATGGACGCTAACAGAAATAAAATCAAAGAGATGTCGATTGCCCGTACTTTGGCAACCCTACGCAAAAACAATATGGAGGCCGCTTTTGTGCCAACGGCACAGGATGTCGTCCCATTGTTGATGACAATGCTGGAAGAGGGAAACTCGATCGCTCTCGGCGGATCGGTGACATTGGTTGAAACTGGAGCCCTTAAACATGTGAAAAGCGGTGCCTATCGCCTTATCGATCGTTATGAAGCATCATTGACACCCGAGCAACGCATCGAACGCTATAAAGAAGCATTTTCTGCTGATGTGTTCCTGACCAGTGTCAACGCAATCACCGAACACGGTGAATTGTATCTTGTCGACGGAACGAGCAATCGGGTTGCTCCGATGCTATTCGGACCCAAGAAAGTAATAATTATCGCCGGATGGCAAAAGATCGTCCCTTCGCTGCGTGAAGCCGTTGACAGGGTGAAACAGATTGCAGGACCGGCAAATGCCATGCGGTTGTCCAAAGACACGCCCTGTGTCCGAAGCGGCAAATGCATCGCTCCTCACTGTGATGACAGGAATCTGATGGCCATACCCACTGGAACGTGCGATACCGGCATCTGTTCCAATATGGTCGTGATGGGCCACCAGACGATTCCCGGAAGGATTTCAGTGCTGATAGTGGGAGAAGAACTCGGGTATTGAATCAATCAAGAAACAATCGCACCACCTCATCCGCGCTACGGGCTGACGAGAGCAATCTCCTGAAAACAGGAGAAGCCGTGGCCCGTGCGATCGAAGCCAATATTTCGATATAGGCAGCGGATTCTTTTTCTGGAGCCAACACCAAAAAGAAAAACTGGGATGGTTTCCCGTCCTGGGCTCTGAAATCGACCGGAACCTTACTTATTCCTATTGCCACGGAAACTCGATCTATCGCAGCTGTCTTTGCGTGAGGAATGGCAATTCCATCCGCCAAACCGGTACTACCCATCCGTTCGCGATCGATCACCGCCTTGAGAATTCCGTCTCGATCCAAAGCAGGACGGTGCGCAACCAGCAAATCGACCAATTCAGCGATTATTTCATCCTTGGTCGAATGCTTCAATGGGACTTGAATGAGATTTTTATCCAACACATCCATCAACGTCATACTATTCCTCCCACAACTGCATCGGGCATCTCTTCGAACATATCCCAAATTTTCTCATCATCCCTGACTATCAGTACGGGACAAGGAGCCGTCCTCATCATTCGATCCGTTTCACTCATCAATTCATCCCGCCTGCTGTGGATCTGTGAAATCCCGCCGAGTACGAGCAAGTCGATATTATTATCCCTCAGGTAGTTTCTCACCAATGTATGGACACTACCTTCCAATTTCACCGTTTGCACTTCAATGTTCTTCTGTTGTCCCAATTTACGGACATGCCGAAGATATCGTTCCGCGTCTCCTTCAAGATCTTGCCGGAATTCGATTTCTTCAACATCGACAAAGATACGTGCTTTCACCAAATCATTCAATGCCTGGGTATTGATCACGTACATCGCCGTCAGTGTCGCCGAAAGTCGCTTTGCCAGAGCAATTGCCGCCATCGCGGCAGTTACTGAAGATTCCGATCCATCAAGATAGACAAGTATGCTTCGAAACGGTTCTGTCATCATTCTTTCCTTGTTTGGTTCTGATCGCTCGATTTTTCCATCCGATCCTTGACCATTTTCATGAGGATAAAGTTTTCACGTTCAGACTCTTCAATTCTAGCACGAGTGAAGGCAACTGTCTCCCGAAGATCCGGGATCACAATCTTCTCCAGCGCATTCACCTTCCTGATCGTTTTTTTTACCTCGCGGGCAAGACGCATGATGGAAACCTTCAGTTGCGAAAGCCTTCCCATCAATTCAAGTGCCTCGCGATAATCGACCAACGATTGTTCTACCGACAGGGTAATCCCTTCAGGACTGAAAAATGGACCATCACCGCTATAGGTCGTCTCTACCTGAGGAAGCCTGACGCCCATCACCTTACGCTCACTTAATCTGATCGATGAACGAATATCGATAGCCCCGAATAGATTCGCCACTTTAAGCCTTCCCATCTCCATGATAGATTTCTGCAATGATTGCTCGGCTTTTCCCAACGCCTTGTCTACCCTGCCCTGATAATCGACAGCCTGGTCGACCAACGTAAGCAATTCAACAACGAGAATACTACGCTTTTGGTCGAGGAGGTCCCGACCGAGACTGGCGAATTTCAATTCATCGTTGAGTCTGAGGAGATTGCTTCTTGTCGGTGCGACGTGTTTCTGCATGCTAGCTCCGGTAATGGCGTTCCAGCTCTTCTTCCGTTACCCGTTGCAATTCTTCCGAAGGCAACAACGATAACGCTTTCCACCCCAAATCAAGGGTTTCCTCTATCGTCCGTTCTTCCATGTATGATTGATTGACGAATCGCTTTTCGAAAAAATCACCAAACTCCAAATATTGTTGGTCTAGCGTGGTCAATTCTTCCTCTCCGATAACTGAAGCGAGATTGCGAACATCTTTCACATGACTGTATGACGCGAAAAGTTGGTTTGCCAAATGCGGATGATCATCCCTGGTCATTCCTTCTCCGATTCCGTCTTTCATCAAGCGTGAAAGCGATGGCAATCCGTTAATAGGCGGATATATTCCTCTCCCATGCATCTCCCTGTCGAATACGATCTGGCCTTCCGTGATATAACCGGTCAAATCAGGTATCGGATGACCGATATCATCATTTGGCATAGTGAGGATTGGAAGTTGGGTGATAGACCCATCCCTACCTGAAATTTTACCCGAACGTTCATACAACTCGGCAAGGTTTGAATAAAGATATCCTGGATATCCTTTCCTTGAAGGTATCTCTCCGCGTAACGTGGATATCTCACGCAATGACTCACAATAGTTGGTCATGTCTGTCATAATTACCAACACATGTTTTCCCTTTTCGAACGCCAAATGTTCTGCCAGTGTGAGCGCACTTCTCGGAGTGATGATCCGTTCGATCGAAGGATCGTCAGCCAGAGACAAGAATAACGCTACATTGTCCAATACCCCTGACTGTTCGAAACTATCGATGAAAAAACGCGCCACGTCGTATTTGACTCCCATCGCTGCAAAGACAATGGCAAAATCCTGGATACCTCCCCGAACTTTCGCTTGTCGAGCTATCTGCGCTGCCAATTGGTTGTGAGGAAGGCCGTTTCCACTGAAAATCGGTAGTTTCTGACCTTGGATCAAGGTCGTCAACCCATCAATCACGGAAATGCCCGTCTGGATGAAATCCCTGGGATATTCACGAGAAGTCGGATTTACCGGCAATCCGTTCACATCTCGCTCGCCATCTCCTTTCGGAGCGATCGCACCGTCTCGCGGATTGCCAAGACCGTTCATCACACGGCCGAGCATCTGTTCGGACACATCCAACGTCAAAGGTTCTCCCATGAACCTCATCCTCGTTCCCGGAAGCGTGAGTCCCGCAGTCCCTTCGAACAATTGTACTACCACCACATCATCAGCGGTATCAAGGACTTGTCCGGTACGCACCTCATTCTTTGTGTCGATGCATTGGACCAATTCCCCGTATCCGATCGGATGCGTGTTACGCATGAATACGAGTGGACCGTCGATCCGATCCGCCCCTACATATTCCCTGCCGCTGAGTAATTGGCGATCTATCGGGGAACCGATGATATGGTCAGTCTTCATAGATTCCTCCCAATTGTGTCAGCGAACGTTCCAGACGGAGGGCGATCCGATCAAATTCAGCAATATTGTCATTATCGATGTTGAAACGCATCCTTGCGATGTCCTGCACTACTTTCAGCCGTCTGATTTTCACCATGGTGACGCCTTTCTTGATTGCTTCGGATCCAAAATCCCAATAAGACAAAATCAATTGGAGCATCCTTACCTGTTTTTCGACAGTCGAATAACGGTCGATTTCATCAAATGCATTTTGCTGCAAAAACGCTGTCTTGAACAATGTGCATACTTCCAAAATAAAGTTCTGGCTATCAGGCAATGCATCGGGTCCGACCAATTTGACGATCTGTTGCAATCGTACCTCACGCTGCAATAAATCCATGATCTTTGTCCGGTTTTCTTTCCACGAACCTTCACTATGCTCGTCCCACCATGCCGATACGTCATCAACATATTCACTATAGGATTCCAGCCAACTGATTGCAGGATAGTGACGCGCACTGGCCAGCGAACGGTCAAGTCCCCAGAAACATCTCACGAATCGACGCGTATGTTGGGTCACCGGCTCTGAAAAGTCCCCACCGGGAGGCGACACGGCGCCTATGACCGAAACAGAACCTTTTTTCCCGTTGAGGGTTTCCATATAACCGGCTCGTTCATAGAATTCGGCAATCCTCGTCGGCAAATAGGCAGGAAAACCTTCTTCCGCGGGCATTTCTTCCATTCGACCGGAAAGTTCCCGCAACGCCTCAGCCCAACGTGAAGTCGAGTCTGCCATGATGGCTACATGGAAGCCCTGGTCACGGTAATATTCTGCTAAAGTAATACCGGTATAGATGCTCGCCTCACGTGCCGAAACCGGCATATTTGAAGTATTTGCAATGAGAACGGTACGTTCCATGAGCGATCTGCCGGTTCTCGGGTCGATGAGTTTTGGAAATTCCCGCAACACGTCAGTCATTTCATTTCCCCGTTCTCCACATCCGATATAGACGATGATATCGGCATCGCACCAACGGGCTATGGCATGTTGTGTCATGGTTTTTCCGGTTCCGAATCCTCCAGGGATCGCAACCGTCCCACCTTTGGCCAACGGAAAAAGCATATCGATTACCCGTTGTCCCGTAATGAGCGGAAGCCTGAGGGGTTTTCTGTCCTTGACCGGCCGTGGAATCCTGATCGGCCAGCGATGCATCATCGACAACTCGATGATATTTTCACCGGTCTTGATTTTGCAAATCGTATCATCGACCGTATAGTCTCCGTCAGTGACGATTTCGGCTATTTGAGCACTTTGCCCTTTTGGCAATGTTGTCGGCGGAATAATGATATTGTGAAGTACCCGTTCCGTTTCAACCACGGTTCCTATCGTAACACCGTTGAAAACGGTATCTCCGACAGCAACCAACGGATGAAAAGACCATTTCTTATTCCTGTTTAGCGAAGGGCGCTGTATGCCTCTGTTGATGAAGTCTCCGCCTGCAAGGCGCAATTCTTCCAACGGACGCTGGATACCATCGTATATAGTACCGATGATTCCCGGCCCTAGCTCAACCGACAGCGGCATACCCGTCCCGTACACATTGTCTCCAGGAGCAATTCCTGTCGCATCTTCATATACTTGGACAATAGCCCGTGTCCCCGAGAGCTTGACCAATTCGCCGACCAGCCGTTGCTCCCCCACACTAACAAGTTCCATCATCATAGCGTCGGTAATGCCTTTGACCGTAATAACCGGGCCATTTACGCGCTGAACTTGTCCTACTATCCTATCTTGCATGCATCACCTTCCACCACATCGTTCAAATCTCTTTTGTACCGTTCGATCCTGGTTACAACCCGATTATCGTACACAACCTTGCCATCGATACTCGAAACCACAACTCCCTGAGAAGATATCGGCTCAGGCGACACCGTTAATTCGATTCTCTTTCCTATTGTCTTCTCTACCAACGCGATCGCTTTTTCAAGCATAGTTTCGGTAATATGTTCCTTGAACGAACTGCTCACCACCGCTTTTCCACGATTCAATCCAACGACGGCCTCGGCAATCCATCCGACCAATACCTCGTCGTACTCGGGAGTTCCCACCATGGCTGACATCTTTTTCGCTACCATCGCCAAGGTATCGATCTTGATCCGATCACTTTGCCAAAGGGCTTTCTTTCTCTGTAGATTACGCAATTGGGCTTCTTCTCGTTTTTGGATATCCTTCAGTTGTTGATCCAACAACCGTCGTTCTGCCTGTCGAATCGCCTCCGCTTTTTGCTCATAATCGGAATTCAACCGGGCGATCTGGTCTTGGCAAGTTTCCATGAGCTTCTTGGCTTGTTCGTTAGCGTGTTCGATAATACCGTCTAATAATGGTGAACTTTCAGTACTGTTCATAACGAAACTCCTATCGCTTCATTCACCAAAGCGCGGAGATCTTTCGATTTCCCACGGGTGAATCGATTCGGAATCTCCACAATCAACGGAAACGTTTCAGTAAAGAGATACCGATCGACTATGGGACGGATCATATTGGCAAGGTCTTCGGTTATGATGATAATTCCGTACTCTTTATTCTCCAAAGCCTTCGAAAGAGCGTTTTGCACCTGTTCAGTAGTGGTGGCCACGCTTCCTTGCGTTCCCACCAACGAGAATCCTAGAACGGTATCTTCATCTCCGATAACATAATACTTCATGCCTTAAGCCTATATCTTCCCTAATATCATCAAAGCAGTGATAAATCCGAATACGACCAGACCTTCTGCCAAAGCAATGAAAATCAATGCTTGCGATGCAATCTCAGGTTTTTCACTGATTGCCCCCATGGCTGCCGAACCGACATTGCTGATTGCGATTCCGGCTGCGATAGCCCCTACACTGAATGCGATCGCTGCGGCTATCACCACCCACTTCAATTGCGGATCGGCTGCCTTTTCCAACACTGTCGTCTCAGCTGCGAACAATGGCGGAGCAAAGACAAAGGCGGAAAGAACAAGTGCGATAGCTGTGGCTAAAAATGAGAGGCCAAGTCTTTTTCTAAATACTCTTGTGGTCACAATGAACCCTCCTAACACGTATATACCAAATAACGGTTACTTTGCCTTTCCTCCATGAGGATGCAAGGCGACCGGATTATATGCAAACCCTTTCCCGGTGTAATACTTGGAAAAGAATTCGTAATAATTTAATCGTAATGACTGGATTCCTGCAGACAATCCTTCCAGAGCAATAACAAGGGCATTGCCAAGTACCATAATAGCAATCTTCCCGACAGTATTTTCCACCAAATCAGCCATTTGTGCGAATGCCGCCATCAAGCTCACGTGAGCGATACCGAGCCCCGCCACCCGCATGAACGATAGGGTATTTGCCAAGAATCCCGAAAATATTTCCAACATATCCACTACCCATTCCATAATGGAATCCATGATGAGCGATCCGAGGCTTTTTTCAGATTTGGCGTCATTTCGTTGTTCAATCGCATGATGGACCGGTACCTTGGCCAACAAGGCGATTGCAGGAATTATGATAGCGATCGGCAAAAAGACCCCTTGAGGAAATGTTTTGTATCCCGATTGCACAAAAAAGGTCGCAGCCCATACACCGATGGCAAACATCCAACCGCCAATTATGCCATTCTTGTCAAATACCAGAACAAACCAAGCTTTCTTCTTAATCAGGTTGATCCAATTAAGGACCAAACCCAAGCCGATCACCCCGATACCAAATTTTATCGTCAAGCCCAACACCCAATACACATCATGGGCAAGTGCGTCGCTATGACCGCTGTTTCCCATCACCGCTGAATGGTAGTCGAACCAAAGCGGCTTGAATAAGGGAAATCCGAAATAAGAGCCGAATAAGATTCCTGCAATGATTGATGCGCATCCGAGATACACGAACAGACGACTGAGATTGCTGGTGATCATCTTACCTTCACCAGCCTTCTCGCCCTTACGTCTGTAATACCGTAAGCCCAACAAGCCGATCAAGGCAATCACCAAGCCTTGTCCGGCATCGCCGAACATTAAACCGAACATCGCCAGATAGGTGATAGCGACAAACGGTGTTGGGTTGATCGTCCCGTATTCCGGGATGTGGTAATTGTTGACAATCTTTTGAAAAGGAGACAGGGCGGGGATGTCCTGAACGGCAACCGGAATCTCTTTACGGGGCATCGCTTTGGCATCGATCCATTCGATTACACATTGCCCTTCACTCGCATTCCTGATGCCCTCTTCCAACAATGCGGCATGTTGCGAAGGAACCCACCCTGAGAATATCGTCGTATTCCGCGTATGAGAAAAATTCTCTTCGATCTGCCCTATGAGCTCATGCATACGCACATTGCACCACATCGTGTCAAGGTGAAGTCGTTCTTTACCGATACGTTCCTGTATGGTTACCTTAATCTTGTCAATTTCAGCGGTTAAAGTGTCTTTTTTTACCTGCAATTCAGCTGTAAGACGCTTCAACGCATCGCGCTGTTGTGCTACCTTAACACTTTCGACCCATCCGAATTTATCGAGGAGGGCACTCGTTTGGCTTCCATCCCTCCTGAGGGTCAATACTACAGTATCCTTTTCTTTGCCACCGTCGAGTATCAGGTGAGCGAACGATGCCAGGCGCTGTTCCAGTGTTTCCAGATCACCTCGTTCTGCACGCCCTACCCTGATATCAAGATATTGGAGTTTCCCTTCATTGCAGTATTGAAGCAACTCACCGAATCGCAAGAGAGCGTGATTCATATCTTTTTGACGTTCTCTCATCGTTTGCAGATCCGAAGCGATATCATCAAGGAACTTCTGATACGCTTGCCAATCAAGAGCTTGAAGATTCTGAAGGTCCAACCGGTCATATCCGGGAACAGGTACGTCCAACTGCCGGTACAAGGCTTCGATCCTTGTCCTCATATCAGATAGTTGAGTAGTTGTGTTACCCCGACGGACGGATGTAAGCTTTTCCGTCAGTTCGCTTGCTAGAGTTTCTACCTTGATAAAGTCGAGCAAGCCTAACTCAAGGAGTTTTTGGACCACAAGGCTACTTTTACTCTCCAACACGACAGCTGTGAGTAATTTCATTGGAATGGTAAACAAACTCATAGCGCATACTCCCTGATCGCTTCGGAACTCCAACCGTAATACAGTCCGTTCAACATCGAGCGTATCATGGCATCCTGGCGTCCACAAAGAAAGAAATATGCTAACACCGTGCCGATCGTAAACGGATCGCCCCTCAACATCTTCCTATACTCCTTTTTCCGTAACGAACCAAGATGATGCTCGACCTCAAAGATCAAATGCTCATTCGATGTGCTGTCCAATTGACGCTGTGTCAGTTGAGAAGCAAATTTCGGAAAACGACGTCGTATCAAAGCTAGCGGTGAACGTTGCTCCGCTTCGGCCTTTAGAAATTCTTCGAATTCTTTGAACTGCCGGATAGAACCGCCGTCAAACATGATCGAACGCAATCTATCGGAAGGAAGACGATACGCCCAACCGAAGCGGACAAGATTAATGATATTCTTCAGATCTGCATCCGTATCAAGCACCGAAGTGAGCAACCTACGGTCCTGCTTAGGCATTTTTAATACTGCTTGCCGAAGGTGTTTGAACCAACAAGTATCTATCGCTGTTTCAAGATAGAACAATCCCTCTTGCTCAAAGCTTTCGGGATCAAACCCGGAAATCGTTTCATAACAAGGAGTGCCCTGCAATGCTGAAAGCACTTCCTGAAAATTATTGGCGTTTGCTATCTGGGTCCAGTCTATCTTAGAAACGATCGGACCCTGATAGAGATAACCGAACCGAAAATCAATGTTCTGGCGTTTTACCGTGTTGCTGAAAAACAAGCGCAACACCGCCTTCAAATTCTCGATCTCAAGTTTAGCTGTCAATGCCATTACCAAAGCCGCATGGTCACCATCGAAATAGTGGATGACTTCCTTGTGAAGCTCCACTTCCCTAGCGAATAACAGCGATTCAAGATGTTGGATATCGCCTGTCTTATCGTATTCTTCTGATAGCATTGCATACGGAGTATCTTTCAATTGCTGGAGGAATTCTTCCAACGAACCGGATCGCAGCAACATTTCGGCTTTTTCGTCACTTATCATCGATCCGATTCTTGCTCTAAGTTTTGCGTTGATGAAGCCGTAACGTTTCACAGGGCTGCTCATTTGGCAGGTCCTTCACCGATACATTTTGATGAACACAGGAGATTCATTAACCGGGCCGAGGCTCTGTTCACGATTTCATCGTAGGCTTCGGTATCTTTGAGCGAAGTCTCGGCTGCCACACGATACCGTTCAATTCTTTCTTTCGATTCGGCTTGGATTCTCTCAATTTTCTCGAACCGTAGCGAACGTTCTTGATCAGAGACTGTACGTAGAAACTGTTCACCAGTTTCATGGGCAATCTGGAGGTTTTTGCAGCATTGTTCTTTTGCTTGGGTTACTATTTTTTCAGCTTCCGATTCGACTGTAAGAATCTCTTCGATCAACTCGCTTCGCATGTCTGACATTGTACTCTTTATCGATATTCGTATCAAGTGAACAGGCTTTGGTTACGGGGCAGCTGTCGTAATAGTGGCCTCTGTTGCAGGGGCTGCAAAGAATAGTACGCCTTGGGTTTTCACATCCGGTAAGATGTAGTCTAAATGATCCCTGTTGATTTCGCTGAGATCCGATAATTCAACCAATCTGGGCTCCCGAACAGCTCGCATCCGCTGCAATGCGTTGACTTCGCCTGAGAACAACCGTATTTGCGGACCTGTATCCTCTTCAACGAGCGTTACGGTATCTTTCAACAACCGTTTCGGATAATAATCATCCCAGAACTCCAATTCATCGAGACTTTGCTCGATTTCGAGGTGATATATTCCGTCTTCATCCAAGATCGGTTGGTACCCTTCGGGCAATGGTTCGTCCAAAGAAATCAAGAATTGCTCATACTCGAGATCCAACGCAACCCTAGCGGCGTCAAAGGTTTCAAGCACGTACACACGTTTTTCTTCGTCCTCGTCAGGTTGGACTGAGAATCTGATCCTCAGAGGAGGATCGTCCTCCGTACTTTGGGGAAGATAGAGTTCGAATTCATACAAACCCTGTTTCACTCCGCTGAGGAAGAAGAATCCATTTTCATCGGTGAATAGGTACAATGCTTCATCTTCTACGAGGTATTCGGAACCGTCTTCAAAGTATTCGACCTTAGCGATCGGGGCAGTATAGCGCGTATATGCCAATGCGGAACTCTGAAGCAGCGTGGACACCACCGTATACGACGGGTCGGTAACCAAACGGACTGTAAAACCTTGGTTCGGACGTGGGATGAAATCGTAGGTAAACGATTCACCGCTGCCCATCATTGATTCTCCAACTCCATACACCACGACATTGTTTACCTGATGGCTAGTAATCGAAGCATAAGTTCCCGTCGAGAGGAACAAAGGCAGTTCGATCGGTTGGCTCGACATTGTTTTTGTGACTGCAAGATTTCCTTTGGCCAACTCGCCACCGGTTTTCACGAGCAAGAAGCTGTCCGAGATCGAACGAGTCATCCCAAGCAATCCCCGAGCGTAGGCGAATGATGTCGATAATGAAAGACTCGTCGAGAACCTCTGGAATTTTGAGCTGTAATTTTGCCTGAACGTAAATCCGGCCAAGGGAGAGCTGTAGGTGTAACTCAATGATCCCTGGTGATCGAGAGGATCTGTCAAGTCAATGGCGCTTAATGAGAATTGAAGCGCTCCATTTTGTCCGATTTTTGGCTTCCATGAAGTTGAAATATAATTGGCATTTTGCAAATCAGAAGACAAAGAAACACCAAATTCGGGTGAGAATGAATAATTTGCACCTACCTGTCCCCGTACTTGCGGTGGTCCTCCAACAACAGAATTTAGGCTGATGCTTCCTGAAACGGAAAGGTTTTTGATCAATGAAAAACCGGTACCGAGATTAACTCTCCACGTAGGTGTCGTCTCATCAAGCCTCCAGTTCATGTTCCCGGATAATGAAAGGCGGACCCTCTCGAGCAATTGCGTAGAGGTTGAGAGATTGGCAGATACCATCCCGGCCGAAGCACCGCTACCCGGTGACGGATTAAGGCTCGAAGAATATGTTTTTGATTCGAATCCTACTGAAGTTTCCAAAGAGTTAAGGAAAAATCCTTCCGGTAATGAAACACGATAATCAACCTGGGTCCTGAAACCGGCTCCCAACGCTGAACTCAAGCTCGTATTGAACAATCCGTTGAACGGACCTATGGTTGTGGCCAAAATTCCTGAAAGACCAAGATGGACAGCATTAAGGGAAATCGAAGCGTCATACGAACCGGTAAATTCATGTGTTATTCCAGCTTGCTGGTATAGCCTGAACGACAAGCTCTTCAGATTGTTCCAAGTAGTCGTTCCGATGGTAGCGAAATCTCCGGCAAAAAGATCTTTTGAAAAATCAAACAGGTTGTAATTATCGAATGTCAGGCTCATCGAATAGAGACTGTCGCCTTTGGACATCAGGCGCGAATCATATCCCAAATCAAAGAAATATTCTTTTACACGTGTCGGATCAGCAGCGGAAGTCACTACTATCCGTGCATAGTTTGCCCCTTGGGAGAAAATAAAATCCTTGAATCTGTAGGTCCCGACTTGCAAAGACCGTTTATAGACGGTCTTATCATTGATGAAAATCTCTACGGTTGCCGGTTCTTCCAATATCACTTCATATTGGTATTGGTGATTTTTCGGTAGCACCGATCCGTAAGAATATTTTTTCTCCAATGCGAAACCGAACGAATTGGTTGAGAATCCAAGATAATCGTTGACATTACCGAATATGAAACGCAAGCTCTTGTCGGTAAAATCATAGTACCCTTGGAATCCTTGGAAATTTACGTAGTCCTTCAATGCAAAAGGAGTGACGGAGGTGTCAAGCGCACTTCTCAGGCTCACGGAATAATTGAAATCAACGGCTACGCCGAGTATTGAAAGCTTGTTCGCCACCTGCATGCTAAACAGGTTAGTGGTATCGAATCTCCAAGTGTTCAGCAAAGGATCACGTACCGAATTGATAACCGAATAAATCGAAAGGTTGGCGAACCACGAAAACTTAGCCGGTTCAAGACGGACAGTACCGGTCATTCCGTATGAGCTGTAACGGATCGGGGCGACGTTTGCGACTGACATGATCCGTAAAGGCATCAAATCAGAAGGAAATGTCATGTGCAATTGGAATAATTGGTAATCGTATCTGGTTGCGATCCCGAGTTCGTTCAGATATGTCATCGGAATTGTTTCGAAGCCTTGTTCAAACAACTCGCTTCGGATCTTAGGAATCAAAAGGGCACTGACTAAGGCCTGTAACTCTTGTGCATTGACCGAAATTTCGTCAATGCCGAACATGGTCTCGATTTCCCCCGTGTATTCCTCATTGACCATCAGCGACACATAATAATTGCCTTCATCAAAAATCGTCAGATCTTCTTCGCCGGCGATGTAGAAATCCGCCCATGGATCATAATCTTCTTCAGGTTCACTGTAATAGATCATTTCCACGACCGGTTCGGGTTCGACTACAGGAATGATTGGGACTTCGGGTATTGCTTCCGGTTCAGGATACGGTGTTGCTAAAGCGACTGCGATCTCTTCGATCTCGGGTTCTTGAACCACGGGAACAATAATCTCAACAACCGGTTCTTCGACAACCTCTTCAACAATAATTACGGCAGGTTCCGTTGCGACCGGTAGCGGTGTCTCGATGTGAACAATCGGGAATTGGGAAATCTCTGGTTCTACTCTTACAACGGGCTCAACAGGAACTGGAGTCCTGCAAACGCTGAGAAGCAAAAGAATTACTACTATGATCAGCAATAGGATTGCCATCAGGACTAAGAGTCGCTTTTTAGTAGGAGCCTTCATGGAACCCTTCTATTGAATATGTACCTGCGAATCTAATTGGAATAATTAATTTTGGCAGTAAATGATTTTTCAGCTCCTACAAGATTCTTTGGAAAAGTAAAATTGGAAGGCCAGACCGCTTCCACTGTAACTGTTTTTCCGGCAAGTAAATTCAGACCATTTACGAATCCGAGTGCACCGCTTTCATACAGCACACTTTGTCGGGTAGAATTATCGATGACCTCAATAGTCACACCATTAAGAATCTGATGGACCGTCCCGGTGTTGGTAACAGTGATATTCATCACTTGACGGCCGTCACTGGTGATTTTCGGTACGACAGATTCAACGACAACACGGGGTATCGAACGAGAGGGAGTGACATAAAGGCTTGTGGTATAAACATAAAGGAAGTTGAACATGCTCTGTCCTGTTGTGACACGACCCTGAGAATATTCGAGCTGTTCGGCCCGGAGTCTGAATGCCATTTCGGTAGGAACTGATTGAGGACCCCTATATTGCACACGAACTATCTGGGAATTTTGCGGCCTTACAAGAATCTTGCTCGGGACTATCGAGAAATAAGCTGCGGCGGTCTGATTGATTTCCTTTCCGTTAACATCCATATCTCTTGTTAATGCGGTTATTTCAACAGCTATGGTGTCATTCGAGTCATTTACAATAGTGTATGTTTTGGTACTGTTTGGACCTGACGGTGAAAATTCTTGCTCTAACGGTGAAAATTGAAAAGCAAATAGATTTCCCATCATAAGTAACATCAACATGATGCCAATACATAATTTATTCGACTTGTTCATGGTATGCATCATATCATTCAAATGCCTGCTGAGCAAAGACTTTTTTGATGTATAGTGGCGAAATATCATCGAAATTCTCCTACCTATAAAGCGTTTAAACCCAAATACATGTATGTGCTAAACATACTCAATGTACCGCTTCAATACTTTCTGTATCGTGCAAAGCATATTGTAATCCAAAACTTGTGTCAATAGTGTGTTATTATTTACATAATA
>JAAYIV010000157.1 GCA_012523305.1 Spirochaetales bacterium | reverse complement strand
CCGTGAACTCCGTTTGATATACAAGACTATGTGGGAAACATCACCCGCTCTAACGCTTTGATTCCAAAGTATCCCATGGTAAGATGCTAGTGTGCGTGATTGGTGATCATTGACTTCAAGGGAGTAAAACGATGAACATGAAGAAAATCGGCTTGGGATTGCTCGCACTCTGTATAATCTGTCTGATAATCGGCGTGATTCTCCTTCCAAAAGAAAAAAAGTTAATCGTTGATTTCGAAGGGATCATCAACTCAGTAGTATGGTTGCTCGCAGGGTATGTAACCGGGCAAGCGGGACTGCTTCTCTTGGTCGCGGGGATGAATTATGAACATCTTTTACAGATCAAACATTTGCTTGAACGACCGTCACCCACGATGGAACCCAATCTTGTTCCCGATTCACCTGATCAGTCTGAAAACTGAATCTGATTTGTTGGAAGATGTACCGCAATTATTGTCCAGCTCTAAGTATTGAAGATCATTATTGTTCGCAAGCGATTGAGTCACATCATAATTCACATATGATATCATGGGCGACCTGAAATCGATGAATGAATCTGAAGTCCATAATGCTTCACTTGCCATAGCTTTGCATGCTGCTTGATTCGTGTGATGAATTGTGTTTTATTCGGAAACAACATATATGTTACCAGAGGAGTCCATACACATATGAATGTGGAGATGCTCATTGCCATTATTTTGTTTGCTGCCACTTATATAGGATTGTTGATTTTTCCAACTTGGCGAGCTTTCATCGCTCTGGCGTCAGCTACCATTTTCGTGACCATCGGGTATCTACCGTTGAAGGAAGTACTAACCGCTGTCGATTGGAACGTCATCATGATGCTTGGCGGGACGATGGGAATTGTGACACTCTTCATCGAATCACGAATGCCCGCCCTATTGGCTGATCTGATTATTGCCAAGATGCCAAATGTCAAATGGGCGGTTCTCTCACTAGCATTATTCGCAGGCATCGTTTCTGCTTTCATTGATAATGTAGCTACCGTGCTGATGATCGCCCCGTTGGCGATCACCATCGCTCGCAAAATTAATATTTCGCCGGTGGACAGCATCATCGCGATTTCTGTTTCTTCGAATCTCCAGGGAGCAGCCACGCTGGTGGGGGACACCACATCAATTCTTCTTGGCGGCCACATGGGGCTCAGTTTCGCTGATTTCTTTTTTTATGAAGGTAAAATCGGGCTGTTTTGGATTGTTCAAGCAGGAGCACTTGCTTCAATGGTCGTGCTATTGTTTTTATTCAGGAAGGAGAAGACTGTATTGACGAGTATGGGACGTACCGTCGTGAAGGATTATGTACCCAGCATACTACTTCTCTTGACAATTATCCTTCTTATCTTGGTATCTTTCATTCCGAAGGATACCTTGCCTTTGGTGATTGCCGATCATGCAAACGGATTCATCTGTATGGCGATGCTCTTAATCGGAATCGTTCACCGGATCATACATGAACGGAGCATCAAAGCATTGGGCGATATGTTAAAAGAAATCGATTGGTTCACTCTCTTGTTGCTCTCAGGATTGTTTATCGTCATTGCCGGCATCACGCGTGCCGGAGTCGTCGATGCCCTCGGCAATCTGTTCGCACGAATCAGTGGGAACAATGTATTCATCGCTTATACCATCATCGTCGGGTTTTCTGTCTTATTATCAGCATTCATCGACAATATTCCCTATGTGGCAACCATGTTGCCTGTAGTTGCAACCGTAGGGGCACAACTAGGAGTGGACCCGACAGTGTTGTATTTCGGTCTGCTCACAGGGGCGACTTTAGGTGGGAATCTTACTCCGATCGGAGCATCTGCGAACATCGCAGCACTCGGAATCCTCCGAAAAGTCGGCAATGAAGTCCCTCCGTCCAGATTCATGAGAATCAGTGTACCATTTACACTTTCCGCAGTACTTACGGGATATGTGCTGGTATGGCTTATTTGGGCTTGATGCTGGTGAACCCGAGTTGACATACGTAGTCTGGAAAAGGATAACACTGATACTCCAATACATTATGATATCGACCATTTTATTTGAACATCTTGGTTAGGTTCGACACCGCCTATGCCGATGCATTTTATGTGGAAAGATACTCACTATTACTTGTCAAAAGTAAAAATCATTTCCCATCATATTCCTAAATATGTTAAACTATACATACATGAAAATTCATATTTCCGAGCTCTCTTCAACGATGAAACGAGCAAAAAAGGTAGATTGATATCGATATATTATTTTTTACGGTCGTTAACAAAGGAAAAGCCAACGCAATATTGCATAAAGCCCTGGGTGTAGGAGCTACAAACGGTACGATTTTCTTGGGAGAAGGAACAAGGCGTTCCACATTTCTCAAGAGGAAACATCTTATCCAAGCACATAAAGAAATCCTCATGATCAGTGCGACCAACGAATTGAACGAAACTTTGCATAGAATGATTCGCGATGACTTTGATGTGTTAAAAAAACGAAAGGGTATCGCATTTTCAATTCCATTTAAAAAATGGGAGAAACCTGATGGCAACCGGAAACGAGATGATAGTCTCGACCGATTTGAAGCGAGTCATTATTGCATCATGACCGTCGTTGACAAAGGAAGACACGAAGATTGCATAACAGCTGCACGCCTTGCGGGAGCCAAGGGCGGTACGGTCATCCATGGTCATGGAGCTGGTGTCCCAGTCGATTATTACTTTCCGTTGGCCATTGAACCTCAAAAAGATATTGTAATGATCATCAGTACCAAAGATAAGGTAGATTCGATAAGAGAACAGATTTCTTCTGAATTGGAACTGGACAAGCCGGGTACCGGAATCTTATTCGTACTTCCAGTTATCAAGACAAGCGGATTGTTGGAAGATAGAGCCGAAGAACGTGCGGAAACTGTAGTATGAACGTTTTTTTTGAAAAACTTAGTGAAGTCACTCGTACTCTACTTCCAGTAATGATATTGGTACTAGTCCTTTGTTTTACCATCATTGATGTCGAGACAGCTATTCTTCTCCGTTTTCTAATTGGAAGCGCTATGCTGCTATCAGGACTCTCCATCTTCCTGTTCGGGATTGAACTATCGATGAATCCGATCGGCGAATACATGTCGAAAGAGGTGGCTACTTCAAAAACCCTGCCGAAAATATTGATCCTGGGATTTCTTTTGGGATTTTTAATAACAGTTGCAGAACCCGATCTATTGATTCTCGGCTCACAGGTTCAGAACGCGTCAGGGCACACGCTAAGTTCAACGCTTATTGTTTATGTCGTATCTACAGGTGTCGGGTTGATGGTTGCCTTGGGAATCTTTCGATTATTGAGAGATAAACCCCCGATAAATAATTTCATGTTGCTTACCTACGCACTCATATGCATCTTGGCTGTTTTTGTATCAGAAGAATTTCTCGCTATCTCATTCGATGCATCCGGAGCCACGACCGGAGCTCTTACCACACCTTTTATTTTAGCGTTGACGATAGGTCTTGCCAATGTCAAAGGCGGAGCACATACGGAAGAAAACTCTTTCGGGTTGGTAGGGATCATGAGTGCCGGTCCAATTGTAGCGATAATGAGCATGTCCGTTATTACCGGACAACGTAATATAAGCGGAAAAGCGGGCCAGTTCATCCCAGCAGATGGAATTATCGCTCCTTTCTTGGAATCTATCACTCATACTGGTCTAGAATCATTTCTGGCGCTTCTACCCATTTCTTTATTGTTTTTCATCTTCAACTTCTCAAAGTTCAAGATAAAGAGAAAACAGATGCTTCCTATTATCAAAGGCCTTCTACTTACTCTTTTTGGTCTTGTGCTATTTCTTACCGGCGTCAACTCAGGATTCATGGACATGGGATGGATCATCGGTATGCAAATCGCTGAACTGGACCATAGGATCATCATATGTATCGGTTTGTTGCTAGGCTTAATAGTGGTATTAATGGAACCTGCTGTCCATGTATTGGGCAAACAAATCGAAGAAGTGACCGGTGGTCATATTCCAAAAAAACTGATTCATATGACACTTTCTATCGGTGTCGGTTTGGCCATAGCCCTTTCGATGGTGAGAATCACCGTACCCGCAGTTAAATTATGGTATTTCTTATTACCTGGTTTTGCCATTGCAATTATTTTATCATTCCGATGCAATCCTGTGTTCGTGGGAATCGCATTTGATGCCGGAGGGGTTGCTTCTGGACCGATGACAGCAACCTTTGTCCTTGCCTTCGCCCAAGGTGCGGCGTCAGCGATCCCTACTGCGAATGTCCTGGTCGACGGGTTTGGAGTAATCGCTATGGTAGCGATGGCTCCGGTGTTCTCCATTATGATTCTGGGGACGGTTTACAAACCCAAGAAGATACTTTATTCGGGGATTGAAGAGAAAACATACATTGAAGCTGCAAAACAAAGAACACATTATATTGGGCATGCCTGCCTGATGGTTGTGGTGAACAGAGGCTATGCTGATTCAGTTGTTCTTCTGGCTCGACAATACGGTGCTGCCGGTGCAACCATCCTTCATGGAAGAGGTTCCGACACATCTCAACACCTTAGAATCCCTATCATAAATGTTGAATATCAACCGGAGAAGGAAATCATTCTTATCATTACGAATATTCAAGTGAGTAATTTTGTAGCCGATCAATTGATGGGTGAACACAAACTTGTAACACAAGCCGATATGATCATATACCAAGCTCCCACAGATGCTTTGGTCAAAACCATCTCGAGTAACGAAACAATGTAGATTCTTATCAACTACATTTCCTCTTGAATCAAAACAGATTTCATACGGACTTAAATGTAGATGTCTCATGTAGACTTCGGCTGAAAGTCGATAATAGAAGATATGCTTCAACTTGGTAATCTACCGGTGCCATAACCGTTTCAATGCGGTAAGCAATCTATTCTCAATCAGTTCATGGACCAAGAAGATGAATGCATAAGAAAAAATGATTATGATCAGGAATTGAAGATATGGATGCCAGTCTTTCTTCAACACCAGCCAAGTCATGAACGTAACCGGTAGGAAATGCCAAACATAATATGAAAAAGAGGCTTTGCTTAGATACTTGATGGCTTTCGATTCTTTGTTGAGGTATGTATGGAAGAATCCGGCAAGAGCCACAATCATCGAACACTCGTAGAGTCCTTTCAATGACGACCACAACCATGTATGCCATGCCGGTTGGTACTGTTCGGTCGCATCCAAATAATAGAGCCTGATGATAACAATGAGGCAACACGTAGCGATACATATCGCCGGAATTCGCCAATTGAAAACTTTTTGTTGCAGTTGCTCATCAGATGAGAATATAAAGCCAAGTATAAAGAATGAAAGATAGAGGACGACATTTGCCCAATCTCCCCAGAGTATGTATTTGCTATTCATGAACATAGGACGTAGGACCGCATCGGCAATAGCAATGAATGCTAGCGGGATGAGAAAATTAATTCGTTTGGCGAGAAAAGATGAAATCTTTAACAGACTTTCCGGAGTTCTCTTCCAATGATTGAACAACGGAAGACAAACCATCGAGAAAACGTACAAATAGAACAAGAACCAGAAGTGCCCCCATCCGTATGTAAAGATACCGGACGGGAAATAAGAGGACAGGAAGAAAAAGAAACTTCCCTTATGTCCTTCATGAAGGTATTTGAAATACACTTGAATTGGTATGAGCATAAAGGTGGCAAATCCCACGGGAATCATCAATCGGATAGCCCGTTCATGAGCGAATTCTCCCGAAGTTCTTTTTCTCAGGGCAAAGAATGCTGCGTATCCGGCAACAAAGAATAGAGCTGCCATGAAAAAATTGTCCAACGGGGCTGTCAAAAGGAGGAAAAGAAGCACTTCAGAACTGTCAATCTCCCGGTAGATGTACGTACTACCCAATGCACTGAAGGTCAGAGAAGTATGATAGATAATCAGCGTCAGGATTACCAGAACCCTCAGCCAATCCGCCCAGTACTGACGGGTTTTATCCATACCCCATAGTGACATGCATCAAGAAGATTGGCAATACTGATACCATCACCCAGCTGGTACATCATTTCTCAAAATACCCTGGCGACACTTAAGCATAATCCATGAGATCTGGGAGTTTACACCTTTATTATTTCCCGCCATGGATGAATCGAATTATCAAATTACCCCACCGATGTTTTTATGCTGGAGCATTCGAATAATCAGTGTACATGGATCAAATTCAGATTATCGGGTACTTAGCAGGGAAATGCCAAATACATCACCCTGATGGATGGTTATTATATTATGAATTGATTTCATATTGTTATCATGGTAATGTCACAACATGGATACATCATCGATTCTATTTGCTTTTGGCCTTACCGTCTTCGCCGGCCTTGCTACCGGAATTGGCTCAATCATGTCTTTCTTTTCCCGCAAGTTCAATCCGAAAGTTCTTGCATTTTCATTGGGTTTTTCTGCCGGAGTCATGATTTATGTAGCATTGATTGAAATATTCTATAAGGCAAAGGACTCCTTGGAGGGGGCTATCGGGACTAAAGGCGGGTATTGGGTCACCATTGCGGCATTCTTCGGGGGTGTGGCTTTGATCGCAATTATCGACAAGCTTATCCCTTCGTATGAAAATCCGCATGAGATGCATGCCAGACCGGAAGACAATCCCACTCAATCGGATGTAGCACATCCAAAACTTTTACGTATGGGATTTTTCAGCGCACTTGCAATCGCCATCCATAACTTTCCAGAAGGATTGGCTACGTTCATGGGCGCGCTGACAGATCCTACCCTCGGAGTGAGCATTGCAGTGGCAATAGCCATCCATAACATCCCTGAAGGTGTCGCTGTTTCCGCTCCGATCTATTATGCAACAAAGAGTCGGGCGAAAGCATTTTGGTTCTCGCTACTATCAGGATTATCCGAACCTGTCGGAGCCTTGATCGGGTTCTTCCTATTACGCCGATGGTTCAATGACATCACGTTCGGTATCGTGTTCGCATCTGTTGCGGGAATAATGGTATATATCTCTCTGGATGAACTGTTACCCACAGCTGAAGAATATGGCGAGCACCATATCGCAATTGGCGGAGTGATTGCCGGGATGGTGGTGATGGCTGTGAGTCTCGTATTGTTGGCTTAAGACAATTATTACCACCAGCCGGTGCGTCTGCTTGCGTCCTATAGCTTCTTGTCCTATGCAATTGACTTCGATCATCACCTATCGATTTTAATGTGGAAGTTTTTCAAAGGGTTATCTACATCCTTTTTGTGGTAATGTATCATATGTTAAAGACTTTAGTCTTTATGACAATGATTCTTTAATGACGGTGTATGTAAATACTTATCAAAAATAGAGAATCACCTACTAGCCGCAAGACACTTCTGATAACTATAATGAATTCAGGAGATATTTATAATGAGTGTAAAATATGATACAGCATCTTTAAAACGTTTTAATCTTATCATGGGAATTCTGCATGCTATTCAGGGCGTGCTGATGCTGGTGTTTGCCCTATCGGTGGAAAAATTTTCCCAGTTCAAGCTTCCTGTATGGTCATATTTCTTGAAATTTGACATGATACAGAAGAGGTTGGTCACCTTTCCTGAGAAACTGTTTGATGTACCGTTTGCTATTCTTGTAGCGGTGTTTTTGTTTCTTTCTGCCCTGGCACACTTCATCATAGTGATGCCCAGAACCAATAAAATCTACAACCGAGACCTCGAAAAGGGAATCAACCGCTTCAGATGGTATGAGTATTCGCTGAGTTCTTCGTTGATGATCGTACTGATTGCATTGCTTTTCGGGGTGTATGATGTAGGAGCGCTGATTACGATTTTCTTGTTGAATGCTTCGATGAATTTATTCGGCTTGCTCATGGAAGAGGTTAACCAATACAAACAGAAAACAGATTGGAGTGCTTTCATCTTCGGTTCTGTTGCCGGGATAGGGCCTTGGATCGTGATTGTACTGAACGCTTTTGGTAATTCGGATCCATCACTCGTACCATGGTTCGTATATGCAATCGTTGGTTCATATTTCGTATTCTTCAATTTGTTTCCCATCAATATGGTCCTTCAGTATAAGAAGGTGGGCCGCTGGTCAAACTATCTCTATGGCGAACGCACCTATATCGTGCTTAGCTTGGTAGCAAAAACAGTGCTTGCCTGGTTAGTATTTGCAGGAGCGATGCAACCGGTCTGAT
>JAAYIV010000156.1 GCA_012523305.1 Spirochaetales bacterium | reverse complement strand
GAATCCTTTATCAGTATAAAATGATTGTTAATACTCCGAATTAAGGGTAACATATCCTTACAGCAAGGATTAGCAAGATTTACATATCTGCAAGATGATATGAAGTTTTTTTATGTATAAGATTAATAGGACGATTATTGCATCAAATAAGAGGAGGACACATGAATACCCGACAAGAGAACTCAAGGCCAATCATAGCTACAGTCATCTGTGTAGTGTGTATGATTGCAATAATAGTCTTGGCAGCTACCTTGATCCGAGCAAACGGGACAAGGAATTTCGTGATTATTGCCGCCGTGGTAGTCGCAATTGTCGTTATCTGGAATATATGGAGCAAAAAACGTGTTGTTTCTGATACGAAAAAACCTTCAGCATCCACTTCGACAATTACTGAAAACCCTATTATTGAGGTTCCTTCGCAAGTCACAACACCCGCTTTTCCTGCCGAAACACTCAAGGAAACTACTAAGGCTGCGCATAAATCAAAAGATAAACCAAAAAATTCAACCGGGACGGTATGTCTTATCGGTGGTCATTATTACTGCCTTGATCACCACGAACGTTCGATTCATATCGATGCAGGTAAAAAATTTCCGCCGTGCAGGGGGGCAGAAAAACCTCATTCGGCGATTTGGTCCATGGATAAACCAACCGGTGTGAAGCCGATTGAGATTGAAATCGAGGGAATGAGAACAGGTTCGATCTGTATTGAATCAGGACAATACTTCTGTAAGGATCATCCCAACCGTGTAATCAATATGATGCAAGACAAACGGTTCCCGCCTTGCCAAGGTGAGGGCAAAGGGCATTCTGCACTTTGGGTACTGCAGAAGGAATAACAAACTTCAGCGTTCTTTTATATACAGATAATTTCATCTCGGATGTGTATCGCTGAAACCAGTGAGATGAACAGATTGCCTTGTGTAAAGGTATGATGAAAATAATCTTACACTATTGTTGTTGTTTCTACCTTCTGTTTTCCCATAGCTTTAACGAATTGATCTATGAAAATTCCGAGTATGAGAATTCCGGAAAGAATGAATAACCATGGGGGAAATTGGCTGTACAGTTGAGCACACAACCACAATACCACTATGGAAAGTAGAGCGGACAGCACATAGGAAAGGGCATACAGTCCCGATCGGATCACGCCGCTGGTTTCGGAGGCGAAGTTGGCATCTGTCGCTGTCCGCATCATCCCGAATCCGACTGCGATGAATACTACTGCCGGTAATGTGAACCACAATGAATTCACCGGGGAGCTCGCGAGCATACCAAATCCTAACAGACTGATAAACGCAGCAATGCTAAAAAATTTTGCGCTGTTGTGATTGTTATATAATGGATTGAGGAACAGTAATGCGACTAACGTACCTCCCGCGTACAACCCCCCAACGATGGAAACTTCACTGGCACTTAATTGAAGATGACGAGAAAAATAGGGCGTAAAATATAAGCTGATCGAAGTACCTACGACATAATATGTGTAAAACAACACATTCGTCCGCATGGCCCTCGCAGCTTCAGGATGTTCACGCAAGAACGCAAATGCTTGTGGGTATACTGCGAAGTTATTCAACAATCCATCAATAAATCGATTTTTAGTCGTTGTAGAAAATTTTCGCATCGCATGTATCTGTTTTCTAACTTGAATCCCAGTCGAAGTCTCTTTAAGCAACAGATGCCTTGCTATTGCCAATATCGTCATTGAGACAGCTGATATTGCCAAAAACAATCGTTGCCCTCGTATCAAACCTATTGCTGCGATGATTATTCCGGCTAATGGAACCAAAAGCCCTGCTGCAACGGTAATCAAGTTAAACATATTCAAGGCGACAACCCTAGTTTCGTCACTGCTATCCTCAATCATAGTTAAATAATACCCTATACTCATTATTCGATTGAGATTGGTTGCGACCATCGCTGCCATGGCCCACCCAAAACTAGCTGTAAAGAGATAGATCGCCGGAGGAAGTGCTGATGAGATTAGGTCAAAAATAAGTGTCGTGTTTCTCCTGCCGAGTCGATCGACAATCGGAGCAGATGCAAATGAAGCAACTATTCCGACGATATTTCCCACCATCATCAACATCCCCAGTTGTGTGTCGCTGATTCCTTGGAGTTGTAGATATAATCCTAAATAAAATGTGTAGATCGCATAAGGAATCGACCAAAGAGGATGAAATACAATACATACCTTGGCATTCCCCTTCAGGTCTTTTAGATAAGAAAACACACGATTCAATTGTTTTCCTCAAACATTTGGGCAATCGATGTTGCTAGCGCCATGAAATCAAGGTTATTGTGAGTCGCCACATAATCAATAATCTGTCTTGGAATGTTGTTAGACCCACGGTGCGCACAACATAGCGCGCCTACAAGAGCTGCAATTGTATCGGTATCGCCTCCGATCGTACTAGCCAAGCAAATAGCTTTCCATGGATCTTTCGGATAACGCATAAACAATGCGAATACGGCCGCACACACATCAGCTGATTCCAAACCTGTCCCGAGTACATCGAACAAGAAATCAAGCAGCCTATCATCATCCTGGAAAGTCGCATCATGTTGTATCATTGATTGCAAAAAGACAATCCTCTGAGCACTGGATGCCGCACATGCATGATAGGGAGCGAGTTCCAATCCCATGTTCGCGCCGTTTAATGCATTCGCCATGACTTCATCAAACGAATCACCACACGATGCGCTGTACAATGCAAACCCATAGGCACATGCAGCTTCTAGCGCCTGACTCGTATAATGGGTACTCATAAGGCACTGTTCGATGTGTTTGGCAAGCGTATCATAGCCAACTCCTGTTGGCGTACATAGCACTGCCGACAGCGTTCTCATCACCCCCCCACATGTTGTTCCACCGGTACCAGCTTTCTTAGGATCGGTCCCGGCCTCTATCGCCCGTAAGGCTTTGAGAGAACTTGGGCCGATATATCGTTTTGCCACAGCATCCGACTCTTCAATCCAAGCAAGCAATGCTTTGGTCGTAACCGGTTCGTCTATGGTTTTTGCTTTTGTGTAAGCATTGATGAGATACATATTCTGTTCAGTATCATCGGTAATGGTTCCAAAAGGCAAATCACCATGATTCTTTGACAACGCAGGATCAACAAATCCTTCAATGTTCCCGATCGTCTGTATTATTTCCTTCCGTGTCATGAACTCGGTAGGCATTCCCATGGCATCACCGACTGCAAATGCTTCAAGGATTGCTTTGACACCCTGTACTATGGATTCCATTTAGAATGTCCTTGAAGCAAACTCATAAGCAGAGCGTAGTTTCATTGGAATATCTGTTAGATAATACCTATATGAAGGTTCTAGCGTGTAGTAACCGGCGTAGTTTCTTTCATGCAAAACTTTTGAAACACCCAGCCAGTCTATAGAACCCTCTCCAGCGGGAAGATGCTTCTTGCCATTACCAAAATCACTGAGATGGAGATGGCACGGGCAGGGTTCGATCATCTGCAAAAATTCAACGGGGTCTCCACCACCCTCACACACCTCGGTTGTATCAACCATGGGTTTGACTGACGGCATGTCCAATGATTCGATATATTCATGCAATGTATTGGGATATTGCCCTACTCCCGTAGGATAATTTTCCATAGCCACTTGGATATCAGCTTGATCACACAAATCGACGAGGTATCTAATATTATCCAGAATCGGCTTTTCGAGCATGTCTTTTTGTTCTTTGGGATATGCGTTGGTGGGATGGATCACTATATATTCAGTATTCATCCGCTTTGACATGGTCACGATATCCTTGCTTAATTGCCTCCCTTCTGCTGACATTGTCGGATGTGCCGAATATAGCATGGCAAACATTGCCAGTGGATAATGTATCGATGAGATATGGATCCCGGTTTTCTCAAAACGTAGAGTTGCCTTATCACCGATATCACCAAAAGCCTGGGGCATCAATTCAGCATGTGAAAATCCGGCTTCCTTCAATAATGTCAGCGCATGATCCGATTCCAACGGATATAAAGCACCTGTGGAAAAAGCGTAACGGTCAGTCATCGTGATTCCTCTTAAAACGCTTAAATGCGATCGTATATGAATCGGCTTCCGCTCCCGGTGGAAGCGGAGGCCGATATTCCAATTACTATTCCATCTCTTTCAGCAACGCCTTGGCCGCTTTGTCCATTGCTTCAGCAGGAGTAAGGACGTTCTTTTCAATTTCATCCAACGCATACCAGAAATTGGCATCCATCGAACCCATTTCACCAAAGTGCATGTAAGCCCAGGTGGTTGCCAATTGATCGAAAGCAACTTTGTAATTCGGATTAGTTGCTAATGAATCTTTGACAATCTGGCTATCCAATGCAGATTTTCTGATTGGCAGATACCCCGTTCCCAAAGCAAAAGCTGTTTGGTTTTCGGTTTTGGTCAAATGCTTGATCAATTCCCATCCAGCTTGGCGATTATGCTCATTTTGGGTAAGGATTACGATACCGTTACCACCGAGAGCGAGCGAACGCTGGGTGAACGACGGCATCGGGATAGCACCGAGTTCGACCGTATCACTGGTCGTCCAGCGTGAGATGCGATTACTTGATGCTGCGATGAATGCCAAATTCCCTGCGAGAAATTTTTTCTCAGCGTTGTTGTGCTGGGCTGAGGGCATCACACCTTCGTCTACCAATCGCTTCCAGAATGTGGCCACTTCAATTCCTTTTGCATCTTGGAAGACAGGAACGATGTTTTCACCCTGTTTGTCAACAACTTTGTTTCCATTCTGATAGAGCATCGACTTGATCAACCAAACGCCATCGGATGTGTCGAATCCCCAGAAATCACTGGAATTCGTCGCATTTCCTCTCTGCTGTGCTTGTTTTGCGATAGCTAGGAATTCATGCCATGTTTTTGGCGGATTGGATAAATCAATTCCAGCTTTGTCAATAATTTTCTTATTGTAATAGAGCACCTGGGTTGAAATACCATAGGGGACCGATGCGATCCTTCCTTCATACTTAGCATATTCCCACATACCTTCGAAGATATCGTTTTTGTTAAACTCAGGATCTTCGATTAATTGCTCCATGGAAAAATCACCGCGTTCTCCGCTATACAACTGACCGGCTGCCATTACCGCTACATCGGGAGCATTGCCTGAAAGCAGAGCCGCACTCACTTTTGTCGCCGTATCGGCATAACTGCCTGAATAAGTCAATTCCAATTCAATATCTGCTCGTGCATCATCGAATTCTTTTGCTTGCTTGACAAACATCTCACCAGAAGCCCCGGACATCGCATACCATACCTGTAGTTTTACCACTGCTGGCCTTGGGGTGGTCTTCGGGGTTTGTTCAGCAGCACCGGTAGCATAAAGCAGAGATCCTGCGACTAACAACACTGCCATGCATAAAACCAATTTCTTCATGTTTTTTCTCCTCTCCTTTTTT
>JAAYIV010000155.1 GCA_012523305.1 Spirochaetales bacterium | reverse complement strand
TCATAATACTGGCGAATTACAGTTGCATCAGTTTCTTCAGCATAGCAATTTGCAAGCTCGACATTATGTGCATATAACTCCCAACGACGTTTGTAGGGGCTGTTTTCCTTACGTTTCGCTAAGCATTCGATTTGGACAGGATAATCTTCCAGTACCAACGGTTTGTCTTGGGGGAGGTTCGGTTCGACAAAATTAAGGAAGATTCTGTTAAACGTATCTTCCCATCGTTCTGGTGCTGACGGCAATTGCAGGCCAAGTGAGATAGCTGCTTCACGTATCTTGTTCATTGATTGAACAGCATCAAGATCGACCCCTGCATAACGTTTGCAAGCTTCGGCAACGGTCATTCTCCTGAAAGGGGGCAGCAAGGAATCAACTGTTGAAGGCAAGGCTGTCTGTGCAAATAGTCTTTCGGTAATCTCGATCGAATCCTGTTCGTCAACATCCACGGTGTAATATTCGAGCATTGTGAATTCGGGATTATGATAATCTCCGATTTGTTCGCTGTTGCGGAAACAGTGAGAAAATTGATAGACGCTCCGGTGTGTGGCAGCGATGATTTTTTTCATAAACACTTCGGGAGAAGGTACGAGGTAGAGTTCTTTTTCCCCAAGAAACTCACTGATTAGGCGCGTAGAAAAATTCTGGATGGTTGGTTCTGGAATGAGATCGGCTGATACGATAGGAGTATCCACTTCCAGATAATCGTGATGTGAGAACCAATTTCGCATTGCCTTCATGAGTTGGGATCGTGATTCGATTGCTCTGATATCCATCACCAGATAGTAATCATACAAACACATCTTTGTAAAGGAATGCAGGCTCATGGACACTGAAGAGACTGTCAAGTATACTACGTTGCGTGGAAGACAGACTATACGATACGAAAGATATAATTTATGCACTGGCTACACCTTGGGGTAGCGCGGCATTAGCAATAATCAGAATCTCTGGAGAGCATAGCATCGAGCTGTTATCTTCTGTATTCAGCAGACCAAGAGCATTGTGCGATGCAGATTCCCATACGCTCGTACACGGTTTCCTTGTCGATCCTGAAAACAAACAGCATGTCGATGAAGTTGTTGTTTCCGTGTTTCGCGATAAACGGGGGTACACCGGAGAAGAGAGTGCCGAGATTACCCTTCATGGTAGTTTGGTGGTGGTTCGTGAGGCGCTTCAGTTGCTCGGTCGCATCGGGATGCGCTCTGCAAGCCCAGGAGAATTTTCCTTTAGGGCATTCATGCACGGCCGCATTGATTTGACGCAAGCCGAAGCAATTCATGAAATCATATCCGCTCGAACCTCAGTGGGCAAAGCTATGGCGATGAATAAATTGGAAGGTGCTTTGTTTGACCGCATCGAAGAGCTGAAACAGAGGGTATTGAAGGTTGTGAGTAGTGTCGAGGTCCAACTTGATTATGCCGAAGATGAAATCGGTGGAGATATTGAATTTCCATTCGAAGAAGTGACGTTCATCCACAAACGCCTTGATGAGTTGGCCTATTCATATAAAATCGGACGCTTGTATGCAAAGGGAGCCAAGATAGTCATAGCAGGATCGACAAACGCAGGTAAATCAACGCTTTTTAACCTTATGTTGCGCCAAGAACGTTCTATCGTATCGGACATCCATGGGACAACCCGTGATTTTATCGAAGCAGAGCTCTCGATCGCCGGAATTCCGGTGCTTCTCTATGATACCGCCGGATTTCGAGAAGCGTCATCAGATAGTGTAGAGGTCGAAGGAATGCACAGGACAGGACGGTTGCTCGATCAGGCGGATGTCATTCTTTTGATGCTTGATGGTACCGATGCGCAAAGAGCAAAAGCCACAAGTAGCACATTGATTCAAGATTCCCGATGCATCGTTGTTTGGAATAAAACAGACAAGGCTCTTTCTTTGGAGATTCCCGAAGGTAGCATTGCAATCAGTGCCAAAACTGGGTTTGGAATGGATACGCTTCTGAATGAAATTGCAAAACGGTTGCTCAACGATACCACGACAACCGGACAGGATCAGATCGTTATCGAATCACAACGCCAATATGATGCATTGACTCGAGCATCCGCGGCACTGAAAAAAGCATTCGAGTTTGCAGAAGATGAAGTACCGCTCGATATCATTGCGATCGAATTGGATGAAGCTCTAGATGCATTGGGAAGTTTGACCGGTGATGTTGCCTCGGAAGAGATTCTCGAACAAATTTTTAGCGGGTTTTGCGTGGGGAAGTAACATAGTATGGATTATGATGCGATAGTGATAGGTGGCGGACATGCGGGGATAGAAGCAGCCCTTGCGCTTGCAAAAATGGGGTGTGCCACACTAATGATAACACAGAGTCTTGATGCTATCGGAAGACTTTCATGCAATCCTGCGATCGGAGGCCTTTCGAAGGGGAATCTTGTTCGTGAAATAGATGCCCTAGGTGGTGAAATGGGACACCTCATAGATAAGACCATGATTCAATTCAGGATTCTTAACCGCCACCGAGGTCCTGCGGTGCAAGCTCCGCGGGCTCAAGCCGATAAATTCTCCTACCATCGGTTTGCGAAAGAAACTTTGGAATGCCAGTCTAAGTTGTCCTTATTCCAAGATACCGTTGTTGATATACTTTTAGAGCAAGATGGCTCAACTATTTGTGGCGTAATAACGGAAAGAGGACATCATATTAGTGCACATGCCATAGTTCTCACTACCGGAACCTTCATGGAAGCAAAAATCTTCATCGGAGAATATGATGCACCTTCGGGGAGATTGGGCGAACCGGCGGCAGTCGGCTTAGGCACTGCTTTGAGAGAAAAAGGGTTCACCGTAGGTCGACTCAAGACAGGAACCCCAGCTCGAGTAAAGAAATCCTCTCTCGATTTCGATGCGATGTTGATTCAAAACGGTGATCTTCCGCTGCTTCCGTTTTCTTTTGACTATGATACTGTAAACCGGCCTTCCATGGATTGTTATATCACATGGACCAATGAAGAGACGCACAAGATTATCCGAGAGAATATCCACCGATCCCCGCTCTACGGAGGAAAGATTGTCGGAACCGGTCCGCGTTACTGTCCTTCGATAGAAGACAAAGTGGTCCGTTTTGCCGAACGGGATCGCCATCAGATTTTTGTTGAACCTGAAGGAGTAGGGACTGAAGAAATGTATTTGAACGGACTCAGTTCGTCACTTCCCGAGGATGTTCAGAGTGCTTTCATCCATTCGATCCGGGGATTGGAACATGCACAGGTCATGCGTCCTGCATACGCAGTGGAGTATGATTATCTCGATCCGATGCAATTGCACCTTTCATTGGAAACCAAACAAATAAAGCGACTTTTTATCGCAGGGCAGACAAACGGTACCAGCGGATACGAAGAAGCTGCTTGCCAAGGATTGATTGCCGGAATCAACGCTGCTTTATCTTTGCGTAACGAACCACCATTGGTGTTATCTCGTACTGAAGCGTACACTGGAGTTCTCATCGATGATTTGGTTACCAAAGGAACTAAAGAACCATACCGGATGTTTACTTCTAGGGCAGAATATCGACTTAACCTACGGCATGATACCGCTGATCAACGCCTAACTCCAAAAGGATATTCAGTAGGTCTCCAACCAGAAGAGACCATGAATCGCTTGAAGGAAAAACTCGAAAAAATTGAAGCCGTTAAAGAATTGCTTGTATCATCGAAAATTGACGGTAAATCGTGCATCGATCTGTTACGCAAGCCAGAAATTGTCATTAATGATATGCTTGATGATATTCCTCAGTTGCATGAGTATGATGAGGCAATTCGTTACCAGGTAAACCTCGATGTGAAATACGAAGGGTATATTCGTCGGCAAGATCGACAAGTGGATCGATTTGTCAGGATGGAAAAAATATTAATACCTGATACCTTTGATTATGATGCTTTAGATGGACTATCAACTGAAGCGCGAGAAAAATTGAAAAAAGTAAGGCCGTCTTCAGTTGGTCAGGCAGGAAGGATTTCCGGAGTCAGGACAGGAGATGTGGCGATTCTCATGCTAGCATTGCGAAGAAGGGGGAGAAGTACACCGGATGAATCCTGAGCAACAAATGGATCTGTTTCGTCAAGGTGTCCAATCTCTCGGCCTACAGTTGGATAAGAACCAATACATGCAGTTTGAATTATTTCTACAACAGATTAAATTGTTCAATCCGACATATAAGCTGGTGAAGGCAGATGCGGATGAACTCATAGTAAAACACCTGTTGGATTCTCTGGCAGCGGTCCCCACATTTCTATTAAAAGCACACGAATTGCAATGGGAGCATCCCATTGTGTGTGATATCGGTTCTGGAGCAGGTTTTCCAGGTATCCCTCTGGCAATCGCACTAAAACAATTCCGGTTTGAGTTGGTGGAACGTTCATCACGCAGATGTGGCTTTCTTCGAATAGTCTGTGCCGTTTGTAACCTTTCCGATCGTGTGGAGATTGTTGAAAAAGACCTGATTGAAATTAACTCAACATTTCACTTCGTGACTTTTAGAGCTTTGCACCCGTTGGTTGATATCATTCGGGATATAGGAAACATCACGACAAACGATTCACTTATCGTGGCGTATAAAGGGCGGCTTGATGCAATTGAAGAAGAATTGCGGGAAGTGAACAGCCTGACCGCAATAGGCAAATCAGGATCGGAATCAGGCTGGGACATTGGCATTGTACCTGTTACGGTGCCATTTCTCGGTGCTCCCCGGCATCTCTGTCTATTGAAAAAACATTGATTGCAATATTTAAAGGAGGCGATGTATGGCAGGTGGGAATTCGCTTATCCAAGCTATCATATTAGGATTCGTTCAAGGGCTTTCTGAATTTCTTCCGATTTCGAGTTCAGGGCATCTGATACTGATGCGGGCTATCATGGATGTACCGGAAGTTCCTTTGTTATTCGACGTATTGTTACATATGGCGACATTGGTGGTAATCTGTTTCTATTACCGCAAGTTGATCATAAGATTGTTAAAAAGCGCATACTTATGGATCACGGGTCATGCAAAGGACGTAGATCAATCAGATACGCGCCTGATTGTCACCATCATCGGAGCTACAATTATTACGGTAGCTATGGTGTTATTGTTCAAAGTGTTGGATTTCGGCGAATATGGTCCGCGCGGGGTCTCGATTGCTATGTTGGTATGTGCGGTAATCCTGGCAACCACAATAATTCCAAAGGGAACAGGTGATTATTCACAATTCACCTGGAAAACAGCGGTGTTTACCGGAATCGCCCAAGGATTCGGGACATTATCTGGAATAAGCAGGTCGGGAATTACCATCACAAGCTCACTATGGTGCCAGATGAATCGGAAGACAGCGGGTGAATATGCTTTTGTCCTTTCGATTCCCGCGGTGTTGGGAGCGTTGGTTCTTGCTATGTTTGAAGATTCAGAGATGGTGGTTCCATGGTTCTCAACATCTGATATAATCATTGCTTGTATTGTGGCTGCTGTTATAGGCTTTTTTGCATTGAGGTTACTATTATGGATGGTTCAAAAGGCAAAGCTCTGGTATTTCAGTATCTATTTGACCATAATTGGAATCATCGGATTGGTACTGTTGCCGTGATATGGGACAGAAAGGGGTAGTTGCGGTGAAGTTCTCTACGATTTTGTTGGTATGTGCACTGCTGTTATTGGTATTGGCAAGTGTAATGGTACTCGTATTAGCTTTACCATCTGCCCTGTCAGGCAATATTCAATGGCTTTCAAATAGCCTGTCTTGGTTTCATCAACACATTGGATTGGTGATGTTCGCACAGCCGGGGACTGCAATTGCGGCAATCGTTTCACTTGTGCTGTTTGCTTTTTGCTTGTTGTTTGTAAGGAAAAGGCTGCGCCATTGGTGGTGGTTACCTCCATACTGTATCGGGATCTATTACACAGTATTCTTATATTCCCGATTGTGGGTGTTCTGGAAATACGGCGGAGTGCCCAAAGATATCAGACCTTCGATGTTAACTCCATTGGCAAGTAACGCTGCAATAGGGTTGATTATCTTTCTGTTTATCTTGATTTTCCTTCTTGAAACGGTCATCTTTGTCCTTTTCACGTACCTCACTTTTAAAATCAGGAAGAAGTATCACAATCGATTGAAGATGATAAATGCGAAACTCGCTCGAACTAAAACCGGCCCCGAAGCTTCTGATGAAGCCGTTGTGGAAGAACAGCCGGTTGACATCAAGGATCCGACGAAAAAGGAAATCCGTAAGGCACAAAAAGAACGAAGGAAGATGCTTCAGCAGGAACGAAAACGACGAGAACAGGATAAAAAGGAGACTGACGAAGAAACAACTGTTACGTTGGCAAGAGAACCTCATCATCAAGAACCCTCGATGGAAACAACGACTATCGACCCTGAAGCCCCGCTTCAATTTCCACCTATTCCCGATATGCCTGAATTTAAGACCATCGGGAAAACCGAAGCCACTTTTCCTGTTGAAATTGAGAAAAAGGTCTTTGTGGGAAGTGTGAAAGTTGTTGATGAAGATAAGGTCGTTCTGACTGAAACTCCGGTAGACGAAGATGAAATCATTGCTCCGCCAGAAGTCCAATCAGTAAGAAAACCATACAATCCGATGGCGAGCCTGAGAAAAAAAATGGCAGAGGATGCCTTGTCCCAACAGATTGTATCTCCTTCCGAATTACCGCATCAGAAAGAAGTTGACATTGTTGAGGAAGAAAAGGAATTATTACACGAGACTCTTGTTGCACCAACAATCGAAAATCCGAAACATAGCGATGTGAAAGACACCAAAGTGAAACCCGCTCCTGTCGAACCCGAACAGCAAGAAGAGGAAGTTGATATTGAAGTAGCCGCGGGTATAGGTGGTCTGGTTTCTAGTAACGCGGGCTTATCCGCCTTACTCAGTCGGAGCAAGCTTCGGTATGAATTTCCTCCCGATGCTCTGTTGGTCGAATATCCTGACCATTCTACCGATATCGATGAGGATTCACGCAAAGCTGGTGAAAACCTCATCAATACGCTTGCCCAGTTCAAGATCGAAGCGACATTGGTGAATATTGTCAAAGGTCCGACAGTCACAATGTATGAAGTTTCACCTGCGCCTGGAGTAAGAGTCAGTGCTATCACGAGCCTTTCCGATAACATAGCATTGCAGTTGGCCGCACAGCAAGTTCGAATTGTCGCCCCGATTCCCGGTAAACAGGCAGTCGGCATTGAAGTGCCCAATAAAGCACGGTCAATTATCGGATTCAGGGAAATGTTGCCTTCGATTGATATCAAACACTACAACGTGCCCATGGTATTGGGGAAGACCATTACCGGAGATCCGGTGGTAATTGATTTGACTGCCACACCACACTTGTTAATCGCTGGAGCTACCGGCTCAGGGAAATCGGTGTGTGTGAATTCTCTTATCAGTTCGATTCTTTATCGAAAATCACCGAAAGAAGTCCGGCTTATCTTGGTTGATCCGAAAATCGTAGAACTACGGATTTATAATGATATTCCTCATTTATTGACTCCTGTGATCACGGAGGCAAAAAAGACCATCAAAGCCCTGGAATTTTGCCAATACGAGATGCAGCGCCGTTATAAATTGCTCAATGCGCTTGCTGTCCGGAACTTGCCTGCCTACAACAAGAAAATTGAGGAGCTCAAGCTCGCACGGGAAAAGTTGCCGTACATTGTCGTCGTTATTGATGAGTTTGCTGATTTGATGGTGACAGTAGGAAAAGAACTGGAAACATTACTGGCCCGGCTTGCTGCGATGGCCAGGGCAGTTGGGATTCACCTGGTATTGGCGACCCAACGGCCATCGGCGAATGTGATCACCGGTATCATAAAATCGAATATTCCGGCGAGAATCGCATTCATGGTCGCCGGGCAAATCGATTCAAGAATCATTATCGACGAGCAAGGAGCCGAAAAGCTTTTAGGTAAAGGTGATATGTTGTTCGTATCGAGTTGGAATCCCAATTCTATTAGAATCCAAGGAGCCTTTATGTCTGATGAAGAGGTGGAACGTGTCGTGGGATTTGCCAAACAACAGGGAGAACCTGATTATCTTGACGAAGCGTTCTTTGAAGAAGAGGAGCATCAGAACGGTGATGACGATGGTTCTGATATGGATGGCGATAGTGATGATGCTCTGATGGAAAAAGCTCTCAAGATTGTAGTCGAACGCCAGAGTGCCTCAGCTTCCTATTTGCAACGAAGGTTAAAGATAGGATATAACCGGGCCGCACGGTTGGTTGAACAAATGGAAGAAGACGGGTATGTCGGTCCTGCCCGGGGAAGCAAGCCCCGGGAATTACTTCGATATCCTGATTGAAGGCGAATATATGGACAATCTTGGGACCCATGCGGTGGTCAATGGAAAGTTAATCCTTGCTTCTGAAGCTGTACTTCCCGTACAGGATAAAGCTGTTCAAAGCGGTTTTGGTGTATATGAATCATTAAAGATAGTCCAATCCAAAGTGGTGTATCTTGAAGATCATTTGCATAGGCTAAACCAGTCTGCACAGGGGATTGGATTATCCCATCCATTCACCAATGATCAAATCTCCGAATGGATTTATTTGTTGATCGACACCGATTTGATCGTTGAAGCAACGATGAGAATTCTGTTGATGGGAACCGAGCTTCCGATTTTGATGATCACCGCCCAAGCAATGTTGAAATATCCCGACACGTGGTATGAACAAGGCATTTCTGTGATTACTTATAAAGGGGAGCGAATTCTTCCAAAATATAAAACATGTTCGTTGTTGGTTAATTATCTGGCCTTGCACCAAGCAAATGCCAACAAAGCTTTCGAAGCTTTGTTGGTGGATCGGCAAGACAGGGTCCTAGAAGGAACAAGAAGCAATTTCTTTGCGTTCAAAGACGGGGTTTTGCATACGCCTGATGATTCGTTGGTACTCGGCGGGGTGACCAGGGATAAGATTCTCAAAGCAGCCGAACTATTGAACATCCCGATATCTTGGGAGATTCCTTCGTTGATCGATGTACATGAGTTGCGTTACGATGAGCTCTTTATTTCCAGTACGAGCATGGGTGCATTGCCAATCGCATCTGTTGACGGCATCACGGTGAACCAAACCTTTTCCAGAACGTTGGCGATACATCGGCTCATCAGGAAATGGGAAACGCAAACCCTACACTAAGAATGAAAAACAGAGTATAGTTTGCTCATGAAATTCAGTGAACTACCATTGCATCATCAAGTGATGAAAGGGATCGAAGCGTCTGGCTTTGCCGACTGCATGCCGGTCCAAGAGAAAGTATTGCCTATCGTTCTGGCCGGAAAAGACGTCATGGTCCAGTCAAAGACCGGTTCGGGAAAAACCGCAGTGTTCCTTCTCGCAATTCTCCAAAAATTTGCAGAAGCGAGCGAAAATGTTTTACGATTACCAGCTGAGAAAGCATTCACGGTACAATTACCTGTAGCCATGATCGTTTCTCCAACCAGAGAACTTGCCGTCCAGATAGAATCGGATGCACGATTGCTCGCATCAGGGTTTAAAGATTTTCGTATCGGATGCTTCTATGGAGGTGTTGGATACGGGAAACAGGACAAACAAATCGAGGAAGGGCTTGACCTGATCATCGGCACACCTGGGCGTCTGCTCGACTATCAACAGATGCATAAGATTGATTTTAGAAAAATCGATACATTTGTGCTTGATGAAGCCGACCGGATGTTCGATATGGGGTTCTATCCCGATGTGCAAAAGATGTTTTCCATGATGGTGAAACGTGATCAACGTCAAACGATGCTCTTCAGTGCAACACTCGGCACACGAGTTCGTCAACTCGCATGGGAATATATGAATGAACCGGTTGAAGTCGAAGTCCAACCCGAAGAAATCACCGTCAAGGCGATTACCCAGGAACTGTATCATGTAAGCAAAGAAGAAAAGTTCCTCCTTTTCTTGCAATTGTTAAATAAAGAGAATCCGCCGCATGCTTTGATTTTTACCAATACGAAAGCCAAAGCCGTAGAATTGTCAAAGCGATTGGTGGTCAATGGATTCCAAACACAGTATTTGATGGGCGATTTACCCCAGAGCAAGCGACTACAGGTAATCAACAGAATGAAGCGAGGTGAGTTACGCTTCTTGGTCGCCACCGATGTTGCTGCCAGGGGATTACAAATCGATGATCTGGAATTGGTCGTGAACTACGATATTCCTGAAGATTTCGAAAGCTATGTTCATAGAATAGGCCGCACTGCCAGGGCAGGGAAATCGGGAAAGGCCATTACATTGGCATGTGAACAGTTTGTGTTCGGTCTTGAAGCTATCGAGAATTACATTCAAATGAAAATCCCGGTGATTTGGCCTGAACCAGGAAGCCTCCCGGACGTAGAAGATAAAAGTGCTTCAATGCGATTCAGGGATCTTGTCGATGAAAGTGAGTTCTCAACGCGTCCCACAGGAAGAACCCAAAGCAAATCCGGTAGGAGTAACCGGCCTATGCCGAAACGAACGATAGGAGCTTACAAAGGTGCAAAGAAGCCCCAAACCAACCGAAACGAAGACAATCGAAAACAACATGGCAAAACGAAAATAAACCGTTTGCCAGCTGAGCAACGAACCGTGGATTATGCAAAGATCCAAAAAATGGATTTTGACGAACGTTTGGCATATTATAAAAAGACCTATACCTCACAAGAGACGGAAAAAAAAGAGGTAAGACCAAGTCCAGAAAAACAAAGGAAGTTCAATCCTGTTGAACAACCATCTCGAAATAAGAAAAATGATGCGCATGTGATACAATCGAATCCGACAGTAGAACAGCCAAAAAAGAAACAGATTGGATTGCTTGCACGATTATTCGTAAAACGGAAGAAAAATGTTTAAACGGTTCGTCGCATATTACAAACCTTACAGGGGTCTTTTTACATTAGATATGGTTGCAGCGGTTGTCGGATCATTGCTGTCAATCGCATTTCCCGTACTTACTCGTCAATTGTTGAGTGCGCATATTCCCAATGAAAACTGGACGATGATCATGTTCACGTTGGCGATGATGCTAAGTGTATATGTGATCCAGACTTTTGCCAATTATATCAGGATACGCTGGGGTCACCAATTGGGGGTCATGATGGAAGGAGATATGCGTCAGGATCTATTCTCGCATCTCCAACGATTGTCTTTCGGATATTTCGACCGAACAAAAACAGGTCATTTGATGTCTAGGATAACGAACGACCTGTTTATGATCACCGAGATAGCCCATCATGGGCCTGAAGATCTGTTAATTTCAGTGGTTGTACTTGTCGGTGCCTATGCGGTCATGTTTACCAACTCGGTGCAATTAGCATTGATCTCAATGATCCCACTCCCATTCATGCTTGCTTTCGGTATTCATTACGGATTGAAACTGCGAGCAAATTTCCGTGCGGTACGACGTACTGTCGCAGATGTGAACGCAGCAGTCGAAAACTCAATCCAAGGTGTGCGTGAGGTTCAGTCTTATACCAGTGAGAATTATGAACGACAAAAATTTAAACAAGTCACAAAAGTATTCCAGACCGCACGAAGCAATCAATACAAGGTGATGGCCAGATACGAAGCTACGATGATGTTGTTCCGCGAACTGTACTACTTTACTACGATTGCCGGTGGGGCCCTGCTGATCTATAACAAGGTCATCCCGGTGTATGACCTGTTAGTGTTTGTGTTGTATGTTGGAATAGTGCTTCCTCCGATAGACAGGCTCATAGGATTTACCGAACAACTCCAACAAGGCATGGCTGCTTTCGAGCGATTCTTGGAAGTAATGGAAGTTAATAGTGATATTGTCGATTCCTCTGACGCGGTTCCTTTGAAAATCGCTGATGGAACAATCGAATTTGATGATATCCAATTCAGCTACGATGGCTCTTCTGATCGACAAGTACTCCGCAATGTGAACATCACCATAAAAGGGGGGTCGACCATTGCGGTAGTGGGAGAATCGGGGGCGGGCAAGACTACTTTGGTCTCCCTCATTCCCCGTTTCTATGATCCCGAAAAAGGAAGAATCCTTATCGATGGGCAGGATGTCGCTCACATTACCAAGTCTTCGCTCAGACAACAGGTAGGGTTCGTACAGCAGAATGTGTTTCTTTTTGACGGTACGATAAGAGAAAACCTCAAATATGGGAAAAACGACGCTTCAGATAGTGAGATGTTAGATGCATTGGAGAAGGCAAATATCGGATCATTTGTACGTTCGCTTCCCGATGGATTGGATACTGAAGTAGGCGAGCGAGGTACCCGTCTGTCAGGTGGTCAGAAACAGCGTATATCGATAGCGCGGGTCTTTCTTAAAGATCCGAAGATTCTAATATTTGATGAAGCGACTTCTTCGCTGGACACTGAATCTGAAGCTCAGATTCAAGAGGCATTCATAAGGCTTGCACAAGGAAGAACCGCAATTGTTATTGCTCATCGCTTGACGACAGTGCAGGATGCGGACATGATTTACGTATTGGCCAACCAGTCTGTTGTTGAGTCTGGCTCGCATACACAGTTGCTTGCCAAGAAAGGTTATTATGCCAAGCTTCATCGCAACTTGGAACGTACCTGAATATCGATACCTTTGGGAGACTGCATATGCTTAAGAATATTCATCTAGTACTAGCCTTCATCATAGTAATCCCGGTATTCATCTTATCAGTAATCGTTGGCATCATTCCTGCCTATATCATGAGACTCCTTACATGCACAAAAGCAGCTGATAGATGGATTAAATTCAATGGGATTCTCATCGCGCGCATCATAATGTCGTTGGTGAATGCAAAGATGGAAGTTGAAGGCACGGCTTTGGTCCCTAAAGATGGCACCCCAGTCTGTTTTGTAGCAAACCATCAGAGTTTGTTGGATATCCCTGCGGTGATCGCAGGATTGCGTGTATGGGCTGGATTTATCGCAAAAAACGAACTGAGAAAAGTGCCTATCCTAAATTTTTGGATAGAATCCATCCATTGCGTATATATCAACCGAAAAAGCCCGAGATCTTCGATCGAAGCGATTTTCAAAGGTGTAAAGAATATCCGAGATGGATATCCGATGTTTATCTTCCCCGAAGGTACTCGTAGCAAGACGGGAGCCTTGGGGCAGTTTAAAAGCGGCAGCCTCAAGCTGGCCACAAGGGCAAAAGCTGTAATCGTGCCTATTGCGATTCAAGGTACGCGAAATGCGTTTGAAGATAAGAAAGGGATGAAAAGAGTTCGGATCAAAATGTCCGTGTGCGAACCGATACCCACCGATCAATTATCTGAAGATGAGCTAAAGCGATTGCCTGAATTGGTATTTGGCAGTATCTCAGAACGCCATATCCAGTTGATCAGGGATTGATGATGCAAGAATCAAGCATTAGCATAAATAATGTCTCCTTCTCGTATGAAGGATATGAACACATACCATTATTTTCCAACTTGCATCTGGAAGTGCCCAAAGGTTCTCACATGTTGTTGCTTGCACCGCCTGACAGCGGGAAATCAACATTGGCCCGACTGCTTTGTGCTTTGGTTCCGAAGTATCAGGCGGGCACATTCTCAGGTTCACTAATCGTGGGAGGAAAGGATGTGACTGAAAGTGAACCTTGGGAATTGACCGATATCTGTTCACTAGTGTGCCAAGATCCTCAAGAACAGTTGTTGATGACAACATGCAAGGATGAGATTGCTTTCCCGTTGGAATCATTAAAAGTAGACAAACCAACAATGGAAAGGCGGGTGAAAGAGTCATTGAAGTCGTGGAATCTGCATCATGTCGGCGAAGCCAATCCGCAGGAATTATCAGGAGGAGAACGCAAACGACTATTGCTTGCAGTGACTGAAGCTATCGCAGCCCCCGTGTTGATTCTTGACGAACCGTTTGATGATTTGGATGCTTATTGGCGAGGCGAATTGATAAACAGGATACAAACAAGTAATTCCACTGTTTTAGTGATGGCTTCGCGTTATATAAATGAATTTCACGGAACATTCGATCGATACGGATTGTTACTCGATCGCCATATCGAAGTGGAAAGCGAAGAAGATATCGTCATGCGTTTCGAAACAATGTGCGATGCTGCGTTCGCGCCTTCAAAAATAGAACATCTTGCAACACACGCTCATAAGATTTGCTGTGAGCACGTCGTTGCCTTGCATCCGCGCAAATCGATGGGAGAACTTAAGCCGTTTACCTTGCATTGCGATAAATTTCATTTGGAAAGTGAAGAGATAGTTGCATTGGTCGGTCCGAATGGTTCCGGGAAGAGTACCTTCAGCCGAGCTTTGTGTGGTCTTGATGAGGTACAATCGGGTACCTTCAGTTACGATGATGCTCAAGTAGAGCGCAAACATCTCCAACGTATCGTTGGATATGTATTCCAGAATCCTGATTTTGAGCTGTTTCTCCCAACAGTGAAAGATGAGCTGATGTGGTCAATAAAAAACGACTTACGCAAGTCCAAAGATGAAAAAGAGTCTTTGGTCGCAACGTGTGCAACCATGTTTGGGCTTAACCTCAATGCCACCGTAGCTACGATGGGATACGGAATGCGCAAGCATTTGCAAGCTGCGATCCATTATATGCTAAATCGACCGTTTTATATCCTGGATGAACTAGATAGCGGAATTACCTATGCCGCAGCCTTCGAGATGGTCACACTGCTTAAAAGTAGGGGTGCTGGAATATTGTTGATCACCCATGACAGGTCGTTTGCTGCCAATCTTGCCGAAAGAACTTATACGATGAGCAAGGGAACACTGATTGCGGAGGCGTTTGAATGACAACCAATATGTTCATCGCAGGAAAAGGATGGTTGTACACGCTCGATTCAAGGGCAAAGCTCATCGGATTATTGCTCTTTTGCATCCAAGTCTTTTTGCCTATGCGTCAAATCGGGGTATGGTTTTTGGTGCTCTTATCAATTGCAGTAGCCATAAGAAGTGTTGGATGGGCACAAGCTTTTTCTCCATTGCGAATGGTATTTCCAGTATTGCTTGTAATGTTGATGTTCGTCCCCTTTACGTATCGGGACGGAGACTCGATGTTCATCATTGGCTCTCTCACCATTGCAACAAGAGAGTCGATACTGCAATTCAGTAAGTTTGCCTCACGTTTTATCGCGATTACCTATCTATGCATACTATTTTTCTGGACAACTACGATGGCCACAATTCTGGCGACGTTGCGTTGGTTTGGGTTACCCTACAGACAATCATTGGTGATTACCCTTGCTTTCAGATTTGTCCCATTCATCGCCGAAGCGTTTAAAATGATCAGTGATTCCCATGCGATGCGGGAATCTACTTACGGACAAAAGGTCCATAAACGAAACAGGATCAAAGATATTATGCCGACAGTCACGGCTGCCTTGGTGTTTTCACTGAAATCAATCCCCAATCTGGCGATGAGTCTTGAACATCGGGGGTTCGGACGGTCCAATGTTCGTACAACATTTCGCAGTCTTGAAACAAACCGCAGTCTCTTTACCCATTGCGCTCTTTCCGTTATCATTTGCGTACTGTTCTGGATATTGTTTCATTCATAATATTTTATGGAATGGTGTAAACGGAGAGGTATTAGGAG
>JAAYIV010000154.1 GCA_012523305.1 Spirochaetales bacterium | reverse complement strand
GCCCAAGGTATCTTGGATGGTGCCCAGGGAGTACGCTATGGCTATGATGCCAGAGTGGAAATATTGGGAACCCACGGTATCATCCATGTCGGAAGGAACCAAGAACATTCGGTGATGACAATCAGCCCCGAAGGGATACGATCCCCGTATGTCCAGAGTTGGAGAACTCTCTTTTTAGATGCATACCTCGAAGAAGATAAAGCCTTTGTTTCATCAATAATTAAGGATACCGCCCCGTTGGTTACCGGATTGGACGGATTGGAAGCGGTACGGGTAGTGAATGCGGGGAATACCTCGATAAAAGAACGACAACCAGTAAAAATCCATAGGTAGGAGTCAACAATTATGAAAGCTGCAGCGCTATTTGGTAAGGAATCTTTAAACATAATCGATGCACCGGTTCCAGAGATCGGTCATGGTGATGTACTTGTGAGAATTAAAAGTGCTTTCGTGTGTGGCACTGACGTACGTTTCTATTTCAATGGAAAACCTGATGTCGATGCTGGTCATCCGCGAATTCTCGGTCATGAATTTGCCGGTATCATTGAAAAAATTGGCAAAGATGTGAAAGGTTATGTTCCAGGGCAGCCGGTCGCTATCGCTCCGAATTATGGATGTGGGGTTTGCGACTTGTGCGTCAGCGGACACAGTGAGATGTGTGTGGCATCCGAAGCCCTCGGCATCACGATTGATGGCGGGTTTTCAGAGTTCGTAAAGATTCCAGAGCAAGCAGTGAGACAAGGAAACATTTCTTTGATCCCGGACGGAGTTTCTTTTTCTGAAGCAGCCCTTGCAGAACCGCTTTCTTGTGTCTATAACGCATATGAAAAAATCGGGATTTACCCCGGGGATACGGTGGTTGTTATCGGAAGCGGTCCGATAGGCATCATGCATTGCCTGGTTGCCTTGATGGCAGGAGCTTGTAAGGTCTATATCAGCGATATTTCCGAGCAACGCATGGATCTCGCCTGTAACATAGATTCAAGAATTCAAAAATTGCCTGCGGGGCAGCAATTACTTCCCGAACTCAAGCGTGTCACAAATGGAAGGTTGGCAAATCTTGTTATTACTGCGGCCTCTGTAGGGGCAATTCAAGAACAAGCTTTCTCGTTAGTCGGCCAAAACGGTAGGGTCATGTTCTTCGGCGGATTGCCCTCAGGCAAATCAACGGTAAGCCTCGATACGAATGAAATCCATTACAAGCAACTTTTGGTTGCGGGTACTACACGTCAGAGTTTACGCCAATACCGTAAATGTCTTGATCTGATTGCTGGAAATGCTATCAATGTCAAAGCGATCATAACTGCGGAAAGCCCTGTCGAGGATGTCGTTCAGGCAATCATGGAAGCAAAGGGCGGTATCGGACTGAAAAGAGCGATCGTCTTCTAGAACGTGGAGGTTATAGATGGAAAGCCAAGACAGAGACCAGACTTTTGTAATTGGTATTGATATCGGAACTCAAGGTGTCAAAGGAGCGATGTTTCGATCCGACGGCCATTGTATCGCCGAATATGGTGAATCATCGCAGTTACTGCATCCTGAACCTCAGGCAATCACAGAAGATCCTGAATTTCAATACAACTCTGTCCTTCGGGTAATCAAGGCTTGTTTAGAGCAAGCGAAAGCACAGGGAATCAACAACGCAGCTTCTAAAGTCGCCGCATTGGCAATAGACGGGCAGATGGCGGGAATCATCGGAGTTGGTAAAGACGGTAAGGCTATTACGCCATATGATTCGTGGCTTGACACACGGTGTGCCCCATATCTCGAAAAGATGCGTTATGAAGCCAATGATTTGATCTTAGGTAAAGCGGGAACTGC
>JAAYIV010000026.1 GCA_012523305.1 Spirochaetales bacterium | reverse complement strand
TACCATCAAATACATTCTGGATAAAGCCTAAGTGATAATGGAAAGGAATCAATGATGGACTATGAAACGATGTATCAAGCATACCAAGCGCTGGAGAAATCTTTAAAAGATAAGCTAAAAGGTTTGACAAAGCTGCAAAAAGCTCTCGGAAAAGAATTGGAATCAGGCGAGTTAAAATCATTTCCCAAAGATATCGCAGCGACACAGAGCACAACAAGTGAAGTTTCGGAGGTCTTGAAAGAAATCGAACACCTTGTAAGTGGTTTTGACGCTCGTGCATACATGGAACAAGGGTACTATGCAACACAAATGCTTGATATTTGTGATGAACAAGGCATCGATGTTATCGGAGAATTCCCGATGTATGAGATGTTTCCGTTTACGGTACGCTTTGATGTGGAGAATCAAGAAATCTCCATCGACCGAAAAAAGATTATGTGTGCCCGTCCCGCCAGTTTGGTCAGCAGGATACAAAACAGCCGCGACAAATTGATGAAGGCGTCATTCAACGCAAGTCAATTTGCCAACGAATTGGCTAATGCCTATGATTTGGTAATCCTTGCATCGAACAAGCAACCGGAATCGGATGTCTATCTACAGACAATCTATAAATATCTCGTACCGATGAGTCGTTTTAAGAAGGATTATGACCAACAAAGTTTCGCATTCGATCTAGCACGTTTGTTCTCATCCGACATGACGGAAGTGAAAGACGGACGTTCATACCAATTTGGTCCGAGTAGGAACAATAAAAAAGCGATCCGTATTTTGGATCATGAAGGCCACGAACATTTTTTGGCCACCATCAGATTTTTTTCATAACAAGAGGTGAATCATGATGTCGGAATCGGAAGAAGATTTCAAAGCCAGAGCTCATATCGCTGATGCCAGGCATTCGACCATCATCCAACTTGCCCATGGAATTGCTCCTGCAGATGACTCTGTACTCGAACAAATGTCCGTAGGGATAGATTTTATCACTGATTTTTGGCGAGACAAGTATTTACGGGAATATATTTCTGCCGGTGGAAGTAAAATAAAGTTTATCACCGGTCAAAGCGGAAGCGGAAAGACACACCTTTTACACCTGCTTTCCAATCTTGCCCGAAAGGAACATTTCGTTACTGTTTCGTTTTCTGCGAAAGAAGTGTGGTTGCATGATTTTAAAGAAATATATTTGGAAATCCTCAGGCAAAGCGATGTGCTAAAGATTTTGGAAGACTGCAGTCGTAAGGTCATCAACGAAATGGGCTTTGATTGGCAAGACATCCCCCAAGGGAAGGTGTTTATTGACTATCTGGGTGAACTCGGTCTCGCCGATGGTATCACAAGACGCGAAATTCGGTTACAGCTAAAGACGCTCTTTTTAGACAACCCCTTGTTGGACAATAATTTTGCGTTAGCTTGCAGTTTAATTTGCGGGGGAATCCTAGGGCACCCGTTCCTCGAACAACAAAGCAGGCAATTGCTCCTTTCATTTTTACATGGAGACTCAAATGTCAAGCTTTCATCACTCAGACCGTTAGGTCTCTCTGCCTCCCGAATCACAAAATTCAACGCAAGACACATGCTCCGTTCCCTTTCCGAGATCATACGACTGAGCGGACATGCAGGATTATTCATCACGATCGATGATGTTGACATCTTACTCGATGGTTCAGCTCTGAATCCGATGCATTACACCAAGATGAAACGTGATGATACCTATGAAAGTCTTAGGCAGTTGATTGATGATATAGACAGTCTTCATAACATCATGTTTATCTTTGCATTCGAACGGGCTCTCATCGATAATGAAAACAGCGGAATGAAGTCCTACCAGGCCCTCTGGATGAGAGTGCAAAACGAGATAGTATCGGGAAAACTAAATCGTTTTGGCGATTTGTTAGATTTGGATTCAGCTGCTTCCCAGATGTATGATGCAGAGGCAATAGTACAGATGTCGCGTAAGCTTGCCCGCATCGTAAATAGCATTGACATCGATGCCCAGACAATCAATCCTGAACAAGTTGACGAGATATTGCAACTTGCTAAAACCGGAGGCATTTCGATACCCCGGTTAGTAAACCGATCAACGTTGGGTAACATTGAAGGAGAGAAGGCACATGTTTGATTATGAAGCAAGGCATATCATCGAGGCACTGCGATCAGGAATACCTTCCCGAGCAATCGGTCATTATTTTTCAGAAGCCAGACCGTTGATAATGCAAGAGATCCGGCATGATTTGGATGATGTCAGGACTATAGGAACCTCACGAGGAAAGATCATCAGCGGAAAATATGGAGAGGGGAAAACACATCTTCTCAACACAATTTTCAATCTTGCCCATGAGAATAACATGGTGGTGTCCATCATTTCGTTGAGTAAGGAAACTCCGCTTGATAAACTGTATCTGATTTATCAGAAGGTCATGAACAATACGTTCCTTCCGAAAAAGGAACAGCCGGGAATCATGCAAGAATTTGAGCACATGCATCCTGAGAGCACCATCGCTAATGAGATGCTGTTATTCACAGCCAAACAACTTGAAACCGATAAACTGTACTATGTGCTGCGTTCATATCTTAATACCGATGATCAAGATGAAAAATATATGTTGCAAACCGATTTGGAAGGAGATTACATATCTAATACCCAAGTAAAGCAACTGTATCGTAGGATTTTCAGTGAAAAAGTAACATTCCAGAACAATTTCAATAAATATAAGCATTGCCAAGATTACTTTGCGCTGTTAAGCCATTTGTTCAGATTATTAGGATATGCCGGATGGGTATTATTATTCGATGAAACTGAATTGATCGGGCGAACAGGAAAGAAGACTCGCATGAAAGCATATACAAATATGTCCCATTTTCTCTTTCCTCAAAAACGATTTGAAGCGATGTACAATGTTTTTGCCATCAGCTCATCATTTATTGAAGATGTGATCGAAGGAAAACACGAGTATGAGAATCTACAAGCTCTTGAGAAAGAAATGGATACTGCTTCTGTAAAACGAGTACTCGATACGATCCGTCAAAGTTCACAACTGGTTCCTCTCACAAAATCTGAAATTACAGGAATAATTCAAAAACTTATCTTTTTCCATGGACGGGCATACGATTGGAATCCTCAAATCGATATGAATCTATTGAAGAAACAAATTGATGGGAGCGGATATCTGTTGCGGACCAAAATTAGAAGCGCGATAGAATACCTCGACCAAATGCTTCAATATGGGAAAGTTGGGGAAACAACGATACGACATATCAGCACTGATACATATGGTGAAGAACCACCTGACTTACAGTCCTTACTCGAATAAGGTGGTAAGAAAGCTATTATATTTACCTAGCATGTGTTCAATCGGTGAACATCTAGATTGATGAGAAAACTAAGGGTAATTGTTGATTAGCTGGTTCATAAGCTGGCGGAAACACACCGATAATTGAGAAATAATTAGGATATCGTTTCAAATGATGTTTTAATCTCGTCCCAACAAAAAAATATACCTCTTTTTGTAAAGCAAAATCATCATAATATTTCTTTCTTATTTGCTCTACAGCTCTTGTCTGATCATGTGCATACTTTAAGAATAAAGCAGCAATTTCCCAATCTTCCAATAAAGAATCATATTCTTTTCTGTTCGAGTCTAAGAATCGGTATCCAAATCGGAATGGTATGGATCGAGCAAATTTCCAATAAAGAGGGATATCAGTTTCAAACATATCATGTTGATCCCTCAAATTATTTTCAATTGCTATTTTCTTACTATCAAGTTCTTTCGTATCAATCTCACGAACAGTAAAATCCAATATTCGCGAAGGTTTAAAAGTAGCTAACGACTTACATGGCCCCACAGGGTCTGAATCAATTAAAAGTTTATCCATACTGGTGTAGACGTTTTTCAGACATACTGTTCTGCGTAAAGGCCAATGCCCTCCGCCGGTGTCTAGATGACCAATAATGCGAATACTATCACTATTACAGAAATATGATTCTGGCCTTCGATCCTTATTGATAGATCGTTTCTCAACCTCCACTTCAATCCAGTCAAACTTCTTGAATTGTTTTTCTTCATCAAGCATTCTGAATCTGATAGGATAAAGTCTTATCCACTCGCCACTTTCAGTTAATCCGGCGGTACAGACAGTTTCAATATATTTATTCGCAGGAGTGGGATATGTCTTCACTGTGATGAGAATTTTTTTCTTTTCCATCCTTTACACCCGAATTTTTAAGTGATGTGTTTTACAGATATCCTCGAAATATTGCTACTGCAATAATCTGCCAAGTGGGAACGATGACATTCTTTCGGTGATTTTTCATAGCACATAAGAGCAACATTCCTATCCGATGCAATGTTGCCAATATGCTTTATTGTCTTAGGATTTGATGGCAAAATATTCTCTTCATACCATTTAAAAAGTTCTTCCCGCTTGTTATCAGGTAAGAACTTATTCCTTATATCTGAAGCTATACCAACATCTGGAACATGCATATAGCTAATATTAACTTCGTTTAAGTATTTCATAAGGCGTGATTTTGAAAAATCACGTTTCATGCTGATGGGATTGTATCTAACATCAATAAGCACTTTAATGTTTCTTCTGATTAACTGAAGAATGAAAGTTTCAATATTCAATCCTTCATACCCTATCGTGTAAAGGGCATGAGCAGCAGTATCAATAATCTTTATAGCCTTTTCCCGTTCATTGAGAAAATCTTCATCAAATCGCATAGAATTTACCCATTCACTATAAATTGTATAAAATGGGCGTTTGTTATAAGTAATATTGATCAATTCCATAGTTGATTGATTACCATAATGGGCAATTGTTGATGAGACTTTCTGAACATCATCTTCGCGCAAGCCAATATCCAAATTTTTGAGAACAGGCTTGTTGATTGCTATCTTGGAATAAATTGAGTTGTCTTTGTCAGGAACCAATGAAATGATACCTTGGTGCTCTAAAATTTTTTGGTCGTTGTGTAGAGTGAATGAATAGCAACCATATCTGTTAGGAATAAAATCATATGTTCTGGGGTTGCTTTGATCCAACGTTAAGAGAAACATTAATTTTTGGATATCAATCTGGCTAACCGGCCTATCAAGTTTTTCCAACAAAGATAAGAATAATTTTCTTCGGTAATACATGTATTCTCCAAATGCACTATGTACAAAATCCTATAGCGTTGATATTGACTGACAGCTAAACTGGTTCTTTACTAAACAATAACATGGTTACTATCAAATTGCATTCATTAAGGGTATCGGATAAACAAATGCGTATCCTGCATTTCATTTATCATCAATAGGTACAACCAATCCCAAGTGAGCGAGAAAGAAACAACTCGTCGGTGACAATCCATACTGCCCGCTTTTGACATTACCCTCTAGAAAATTGAAAATATACTACCACTACCTTGTACTTACATCAACTTCTGGTAATTGGCATAAGGTCTAACCACTTTAAATGTCAGCGACTGAGGTGGATTAATAGTAGAAAAGCCTTAAGACTCGCAATCGTGCCTTGAAAAACTACAATGTAAGAATTTCTACAGAGTAAGGTTGCAACGACAGGTACTGGCTTGCAAACGGTATCGGTAAATTCACCTGATGGCGGACAACCGAATGAGGTACAGAAAGATTACCCCCTCAATTTTGGCTGGGACCACTGCTACTATTTCAGAATAGAAAGGATACTGAGAAAACCACCATCTACCCATTCATAATTGATGGACTATTAGGTGAGAATGTGAGATAATGCATTCAAGAGTGATGAAGATGCCATATATTTGGAACCATGCTGACTGGCCTGATTATTCTTATGATGCCCAAAAGATAGACGAGTGCCATAACTCTTATCTCGTGCAGAAGAAGGCCAGTGATCTTGTGTTCACACTCATTGATCCGGATATGGGACAAAGAATGCATGCCCGTTCACTTACTGATGAGATGCTCTCGAGTTTCGAGATGGAGGGAGAGAAGATCTCGTATGAGTCGGTGTATGCTTCTATCTGTAGACGTCTTGATATTCACCTGGAGATCAAGGCCAAGACTGATCGTTATGCTGAGGATATTGCGAAGATTGTTCTTGATGCGACTGAGAATCTCCAACGGCTATCCACAACGAGGATCAAGCAATGGCATTCACTGCTCTTCTCTTCCATGGCTGGTCTCAAACCCGATCATTTCGGCGAATATCGGCAAGGTCCGGTATACATCACCAAAGGTTGTGGCCGCAATTCAGAAATTATCTATGAAGGACTTCCTCCTCGAGCTATTGAAGGAGCGATGGAAGATCTGGTGGATTATATCAATGGGGCACGAGAAGAGAAACCTTTGGTAAAAAGTGCTATCGCCTCATGTTGGTTTCTCTGCATCCATCCTTTCGAAGATGGCAATGGAAGAATCAGTCGGGCGATTGCCGATCATGTATTGTCGGTTGGCTATGAGGATACGAATCGTGTTTACAGCATGTCTTCCTTGATTTTGAAACACAGATCTGAATATTACGATCTGTTACAGGAGATCAGTTCACAAGCTCGGTCGTTGGATTTGACTCGTTGGATCATCTGGAATATCGATATGGCCATTCAGGCTAAGCAGGAAGCGATCAATGTCTACAAGAAGAGTGTCCGGCTTACTCAATTCATGAAGTCCTTGGATCCTTCAATATTTAATTCTCGGCAGTTGTCCATGCTCTACAAACTTGCTGATGGATCGTTCGAGGGTAAGCTATCCACGGATAAATGGGCTAAGATGAACAAATGTTCTCCCGCAGCGGCTATGCGGGATATCCAGAACTTACTTAGTAAGGGGCTCTTGGTACCTTCCGGTGATACCGGCCCAATGACAGGATATTATCTAGCTCCAAATTTACCATGGTGAGCATACTGGGGGAATCTGCAGTATGAGATGCTTTATCAACACCATTTTGAATCTTCAACCATAATAGCCCCACTTGAGCGAGGTCTCTCCTGCAATAATTCATCAACAATGCGTTTGCGATATGTTAGTCGTTCTATTGGCAGGACTCCTTCAGATTACAGACTCAAAGTATCCATTACTTCCGATAATATAGAGGTTCTACTTCCGATAATAGTACTGTTTTACTTCTTGCTTCTTTAGAAAAGACCTTTTTCATCTTAAGTAAGTGATGTCGAATTCTAGACAGTTGTAAATGTTATCTTGTATTTAATATTCATCTTCTGCTTACATCACAATAATTCATTGCCGCTTTAATCGTATACAAAATAATTCTAGAAAAGTATACAAAAATCGTAGTATACTATCCCATAGTTCTTTTCAATAGTATTACTACCCTCGGAGGATGTGATGAAACCTGAGTTGACTGATATCGATATGAGCATCTGGGAACGTGAACTGGAAGACTTTGTTCCCGAATATGTCTTTGATGCCCATACCCACATCTGGAGCGAAGCACATAAAGGATCGAACACCGAAGATTCGTCTGCTTTGAGATTACCGGTTTCGCTCGAAGTTCTTCATGCGCTGAGCTCCATGTTGTTTCCAAACCGTAAGCTCGGCTACCTGATGTTGGCCACACCCCTGAAGGATATCGACTACGAAGGCCATAACACTTGGATCGCCGAAGAAGCGAAATTTTCAAACAATGTTCCTCTTCCGGTTATTCCTTCGATGCTGATCGTTCCTTCGATGACATATGAATATGTAAAAACGCACGCACTTTCAACAAAAGTGAGGGTGCTCAAACCTTATAGGGTCTTTGCCAGGGATCCGAAAGAATGTGATATCACCGAATTCTTACCTGAACAGATACTGGAAGTCGCGGACGAATTGCATATGATCGTCACGCTTCATCTCTCTAAAGCACTCGGTCCCGCAGATGAAAAGAATCTCAAGGATTTGGAATACCTTACAAAAAAATATCCGAACGTGACATGGATTCTTGCCCATTGTGCCAGGGCCTTCAATTCAGCTCATCTGGAACGCTCGGTACAACGGCTGGCAGCGATGGAGACGGTGTTTGTCGATACTTCGGCTGTTTGTGATCCGTTTTCCCACTACCTGATACTCAAATATCTCGACAGGCAGAAGATTCTCTTTGGTACGGATAATATTTCTGCAGGTGCCCTTCGAGGAACATACATCACATTCGGCTACGGATGGGAAGGTTATTGGCAGAAAGAGCATCTCGAGCATTGCGATCACCGATGCACATTCATAAGTTATGAACAACTAAGAAGCCAAAGGCAAGCTGCGATCATGGCACGCTTGAGCAATGATGAGATCGAGCACGTCTTTTATAAAAACAGTCTGAAATTATTCAGCGATCAAGGATGACAAATACGTATGAACAATCAATCAGAATTGGCTTATATGCAGATCAAAGAGAAAATCCTTGCTGGAGGATTATTGCCGGGAGCACGACTTGTCGAGCAAGCGTTGAGCGAAGAGCTGGGTGTGAATCGGGGAGATGTCCGTCAGTCGTTGGCCAGACTCTGTGCCGAAGGTCTTGCCGACAGAGGCGAAAAGGGCGGCTACTTTGTCAAGACTCTCACCGAGAAAGATGTCAGGGAAATCTATGAGATACGCCATATCCTAGAGACTTCGGCCGTGCCTTTGATCATGGAACGGGCAACCGAAGCAGACTATGCCGAACTGGAAGCCATAGCCGGCCATATGCAATTGATGGCGGAGCACGGTTACACACTCGGAGTGTGCGAGGCTGATCTGAAGTTCCATAAGGCTTTGATGAAAGCCACTCACAACGACAAGCTGCTGGACCTATACAAACATGCCAACATTCCCATATCAGGTGTCTATGGGATGAAATATGAAATAAATCGGGTGATTGCGGGAACCATGGACGATGTGAACGAACATAAAATGATTATCGAGCATCTAAAACATAAAAACATCAGCGATGTGATCGTATTACTCGGGAAAGGCTATCCGCACCCGTGAATTCTCTGCCGACATGTTCACGATTTATTATTTCCCCTACTGGCTCCATCAACCCCCATACAATTTATGTTGACAGAAAAAACTAACATATCGTATACTAAAATTATGTAAAATCGTATACGATATGTATGGGAGGGTGAACATGAATACGCATCGGGGCCAGGCACTCTATAAAAGAGCGAAACAAATCATACCCGGAGGCACCCAGCTTCTCAGCAAACGACCGGAAATGTTTGCCCCTGAGCAGTGGCCTCCCTATTACCAACAGGCAAAAGGATGTACCGTCACCGACATTGATAACAACCGGTATATCGACATGTCATCGATGGGAATCGGTTCCTGTCTGCTAGGATATGCCCATCCAGCGGTGAATGAAGCGGTGATCAAGGCAATCCAAGCCGGATCGATGAGTACCCTCAACTGTCCGGTTGAAGTCGAACTCGCCGAATTGCTTCTTTCATTGCATCCATGGGCAGATATGGTGCGTTATGCCCGTAGCGGCGGTGAAATCATGTCGATCGCAGTACGGATCGCAAGGGCGGCTACCGGAAAGGAAATCGTAGCGTTCTGCGGATACCACGGTTGGCATGATTGGTATGTTTCTGCGAATCTGGCCAACGGTGGAAACCTTGACGGACAACTACTGCCCGGAATAGAACCCAACGGAGTGCCCAAGACCCTGACCGGAACAGTGTTGCCATTCCACTACAATGCGATAGGCGAACTTGAGCAGATTTTCGATCGCTACGGCAGCAAAGTCGGCGTCATCGTCATGGAACCGTACCGTTACCAAGGTCCGAAGGAGGGTTTTCTTGAAAAAGTCCGTGCCCTTGCCACAAAGCATCACTGTGTTCTGATATTTGATGAGATCACATCCGGTTGGCGCAATACTATCGGGGGAATCCACATGAAGCTCGGCATCGAGCCCGATATGGCAGTCTTTGCCAAGGCAATCAGCAATGGGTTCCCCATGGCCGCGGTGATCGGCAAACGCGAAGTGATGGATGCTGCCCAAGGCAGTTTCATCAGCAGCACCTATTGGACCGAACGTATCGGGCCGACCGCCGCGATCGCCACGATTCAAGCATTCCAAAACGAATCGATACCTTCCGTTCTTTCAGCAAGAGGAACTGAAGTGATGCGAATCTGGAAAACGATGGCAAAAGCTTCCAAAATAGAGATTGAAATCGAAGGAACTCCGGCATTAAGCCACTTCAGTTTTTTACATCAGGAGGCCACGGTCCTTACCACATTGCTCACGCAAGAGTTACTCAAAAGGGGAGTGCTGGGCAATACGGCATACTATGCCAGCGCGGGACATGATGAACAAGCGTGCAGATCATATGAAGAGGCATTCGGAGAAGTGTGCCACATCCTACGGAAAGCCATCGACAGCGGCAACCCGAAGATGAGTTTGGAAGGTCCGGTGAAACACCAAGGATTCGCCCGACTCACATAATGCAAGAATAACGCAATAATCTTTCAAATGTGTTTGACTATGCCTTAAGATATGATATAATGTCATAACAATACTTTTATAAGCTAAGGGGCCATATATGAGCGATTTTCAATGGAACATTCCTAACTGGATACCGATACGGGATAAAGAAGCCTTGGATCGGGTCCGCAAG
>JAAYIV010000153.1 GCA_012523305.1 Spirochaetales bacterium | reverse complement strand
GGCGCCTGTGGCATCTATCGCTACGGCTTGGCAACAGCAGACCAAACCGGAAACGGGTATGCGCTTGCCCTTGATGCCGGGGCTCGTTTGGTAAACCTTGAATTCATCCAATTCATACCCGGTTTGACCCATCCGGTGAAGAAAATGCTCTTTCAAGAGAAAAACCTCGATTCGATTCCTTCGGTGACCAACCGCCATGGAAAAGAGATCCTGAATGATTATCTACCGGCGAATATCAGTGTTGCCGAATGTCTGACCGAACGGGCAAAGCACGGACCGTTTAGTAATGTCACCTGCAGCCGTTACTTTGATATCGCCATGTATGAAGAATGGAGAAAAGGCAATGTGCTTGATTCGGGGGGCATCCATATGCAATACGATGCATCGATTCTTTCAGATACACGTTGGTTCATCACCAGCTGGCTCGAGTGGATGAATGCAAAGCATATCGATGTCGTCAACGATGGATTTGACATGATTTGCCATGCCCAGGGATTCAATGGAGGTATCTATATCGACCGACAGTGCGCCACGGGAGTACGTGGCCTGTTTGCCGCGGGAGAAACGGCGGGCGGTCCCCATGGAGCCGACCGCCTTGGCGGGGCTGCCATTGCAGCGACTCAAGTATTCGGTGCGATTGCCGGAAAAGAAGCGGCACGATGGGCTTCGGACAGGAGTCTTTGCGTCATGAAAACGGATGAGGTCGCACACCGGGTGTTGAAGCAGTTGGATTCCAAACAAGGCGGTATCGTTAGTGTGGCCGAATCCATACAAGAAATACAAACCATCATGTGGGAGAACGGAGCGATCGTACGCAGTGCCCAACGATGTGATGAAGGATTGAAAAAGATTGCGGAAATAGAAAAACGATTCAATGTGACAGCACATCTTCAACTGAAACGACAGATGAAGCGCGCAGTCGATCTGCGCAGTGCGATCGAAACGGCGAAAGTTCTACTGACGGTAATGCGTCATAGAAAAGAAAGCCGGGGACCGCACTATCGGATTGACTATCCCGAACAGGATCCTGCCTTGGCAGGGATGATCGCAGTACGGAAGAAAGAAACAGAGCTTTCATTTGAAGTGATAAGGTGGTAACAGATGGTAAAATTGGGAATTATCGGGACCGGGATCATTGCTCATGAACATATCAAGGCAGCCCAACAGATTCCCGGTGTGCACATCGTCGCCCTTTCCAATAGGACCCTTGGCAAGGCGATCGATGTGGCGCGCACGTATGGCATCGATGAACGCAACGTGTTCGGCGATTACCATGCGATGCTTGCATCGGTGAAACTTGACGGGGCGATCATCTGTCTGGCCAACCATCTGCATGAAGAGTCGGCAATCGCTTGCGCGAACGTTGATGTTCCCGTACTTCTTGAAAAACCGATGGCCCAAGACAGCGAAGCCTGCAAACGAATCAACGCCCTCTTCGAAGCTACCAAAACAAAGCTGATGATCGGCCATACCCAGCGCTATAACCCGCTGTATGTCGCGACAAAGCGCATCATTGACAGCAAAGAACTCGGCAAGCTTATCATGGTGAAAGACTCGATCCACTATCACTATTTCTGGGAAGGCCGGCCCGCGTGGTTTCTCGATGATAGCAAGTGCGGCGGGGGAATCTTGATGAACTACGGAGTTCATACGCTAGACCGTGTCTGCTACCTCACCGGTCAACCGATCAACACGATTTTTGCCCATGTCGATTGGGAGCAACCCGCAGTTGCCGTGGATAGCGGCTATCAGATCATGGCACTGATGGGGAACGATATATCCATGACCATGACCTGCACCGGTTACAGTAATCCATTTGTCAATGCAACTGAGTTCATTTTTTCAAAGGGAATAGTACGGGTAACGTTACGCGACAACGTGATCGAACCGAAAGGTGTGTGGATTGGCTCGAATGAACATGATTTTAAACAGATTCCAGTTGAGGATGACAATTCTTACCGGTTGCAACTGGTTGATTTCCTCAAGTATCTGAATGATGAAACACCTTCCCCGATCGATGGCGCATACGGACAACGTATCGTTGAATTGGTTGAACGCTCCTATCAGTCACACAAAGAACAACGCTCGGTGGAGGTGTGATGAGATTTCAGACTATTACTACCGATATCCTTGTCATCGGTGGCGGACTGGCAGCATTGAAAGCCACCCATAGTGCCAGTGAGAGCGGTATGGAAGTGTTGGTGGTATCAAAAGGCACCATATGCTCGGGTTCTAGTTTTTATCCTTTGATGGAAGCTCTGGGATGCCAAGCACCCACAGAAGATCCCGAGGACAATATCCGTCTGCTTGAAGAAATCAGGGAATCCTCCTTTCAGATGCACGATGAAGAGCTTACAAAGATCTATATCGATGAGATCAGAGACCGGGTAGCGGAACTGCCTGCGATGGGAATCCCTTATCGGAAGATGCAGGGAGGGAGGATCCCCTGTTTTGCAAAACGAGCACGGGACATATTCATCTGGGAAGACTGGAACGCGATCCGTAATAAGAGTTATGCCCTGCTTAAAGCCAAAGACAATGTCAGGTTGATGGAACATTGCACAGTAATCGATACTATCCTTCATGATGATCATATAGCCGGAGCACTATGCATCGACAGGCAAGGCTCCCTTTTTGTCATCAGCTGCCGTTCGATGATCCTCGCTACCGGAGGATTCGGCGATCTGTTCGAACACAACCTGAATCCATCCGATGTATGCGGCCATGGCCATATCCTTGCTCTCGATGCCGGTGCGAAATTGGTGAACATGGAATTTATCCAATTCATCCCCGGCTTCATGACGCCTCGTTACAAAGTGCTCTTCAGCGAACAGATCCTTGGATATTGCACGCAAGTCAATGATGCGGAGGGTCGGGATTTGCTCGCCAGATATCTACCGTCATCGATCACCAGCCGACAGTGCTTGGATGAACGATCCAAACATGGTCCGTACACCTCGAGTGACATCTCCCGCTACTTTGATATCGCGATGATGAAAGAGATCAACGACACCGGTTGCGAAAAAGGCTTTAACCTGAGCTATGACCCGAAGCTACTCGAGGACAAAAGAGAATTCATTTCGATCTATGTTGATTGGATCAGGAAGGAACAACACATCGATTTGTTGGGCACCAAGCATACGATTGCCCCGCTTGCCCAGGCAAGTAACGGAGGAATCGTGATCGATGTTCGGTGCGCTACCGGCGTGAATGGTCTGTATGCTGCCGGAGAAGTCGCCGGAAGCCTTCATGGAGCGGATCGCCATGGAGGCAATGCTTCGGGGAGCTGCCTTGTCTTCGGTCATCGATCTGGAGCATATGCTTCCCAATGGGCCAAGTCTTGTGATCGACAAGCGATAAATACCTCAATCGCTCGAAAAGCACTTACCGAAAGATTTGAACATCATCGTCCCAATAGGATTGATGCGGATGAACTCATTAAGGAAATTCGTCATCTGATGTGGTATCATGCCAATGTAGTACGTAATGAACGGGACCTTGTTTATGCCAAAGACCGAATAAGACAATTGTATGAAGATTTCAATCCTGCTACCCATATGTCCAATCCCAAGACGATTGGTATGGCGGTGAAAGCTGATCATGCTGCTCGACTGAGTATGATATTGCTCGAGTGCATGTTACTCAGGAAAGAGAGCAGGGGTCCGCATTATAGAGAGGATTACCCCGAAAAAAATGATCGGTCCTATGCGAGGCGCTTGATGGTCCAATCGACCGCAGACAAAGATATCGAATATCGATTCACATAGGGAGATCTGGGTGATGATGAAGGTGATACGGCGCGGTACTATCCCAAAAGACCCCGCATACTCTTTGTATCCGAGCAATACATTCTGCTCGATCGAAGCACTGCCCTCAGGACGTTGGCTAGCATCGTTCAGGATAGCGACGACCAAAGGATCCCGTCACTTCAATGCGATGATGACCTATAGCGATAACCAGGGCGCTACTTGGGCTAGTTGGTACGAACCGGTGCGATTGCCACTTATCGATGGGCGGGAAGGCATGAGTATCTGCTACTATTGCGTATCACTCGGCGGCTCGCGCGTATTGGCACTGTTCAATTGGGTGGACGGTTCAATCAGTGATCAACCGTTTTATGATCCGGTGACCGAAAGCCTGAAAGATACCTATATCTTCTCTATCATTTCCGAAGACGAAGGAATTACTTGGTCCGAACCGAAGAGAGTCCACATCGGTAGTGATGCTGATCCGGTAGCCCTTACCGGTTCCCCATTATTACTCGGCGATGGTCGGCTGGCGTGTCACTTCGAGATAAACAAAAACAGAAAGGATACGCGTACATGGATCCATCGGTCGGCTATGATCTTCTCTGCCGATCAAGGATCTACCTGGGATAACCTTACATTGGTAACCGATGTTCCAGATATGTATTATTGGGATCAGCGACCTTGCGTCACCGATGACGGCAAGACACTCGTCGATTTCTTTTGGTCACTCGACGGAAAGCGCAATACCTATCTCAATATCCATGCAAAAGAGAGCAGGGACGCGGGCCGCACATGGGGTGAATTGTGGGATACCGGAATCTATGGACAACCGGGACGACCTGTCGATTGTGCTCTTCACGGCTTAGCCTGTATCGACATCGATAGATCGACGCGTCCCGTGATCACTGTAAGACTTAGCGATGATAGGGCTCGCACATGGAGTGAATCTTTGGTTATCTATGATAGTGCGATGACAAAACAGGATAGTAAACAGATAAGCATGAATGAAGCGTGGGCTGAAATGGCTAGATTTTCGGTTGGCCATCCGCATCTGTTGAAATTATCAGAAAACAGATTGCTTGCCTATTTCTATGCGGGAGAACATTGCGATGATACTTCGATCTCCTATGTGATGATCGGTTTTGATGACGAATGATCGACTGCCAGGAGGTGAATATGAAAACGAACGGAGAACATCATATGAGTAGTATCAAAGTATTGGATTCAAAAATTATATGCGGTCAACTTACTTCAGGCGATAGTAAAGTAAGCGCATACTTTCCGAATGTCACGCAAATGGACAACGGCAAGCTGTTGGCAGCGTTTGTCGCCGGTTCGGGAATGGACAACATCGATACCACGACCATGGTCAGCTCGAGTATTGACGGTGGTACCACCTGGCACTCTCCGGTAAAATTGTTCGAAGCATCGATCAAAGACCGGGTGTTTACCGACAGTTGCAAGATAACTGCGGTAGGTTCGCATACAGTCGTTGCCATCGGCTACCGATTCTTTCGGGACGATCCGTCGGTTCCGGTGGGAAATCCTGATACCGGCGGTGTATTACCCGATGAAGTGGTACTGCTCAGATCGGATGATGAAGCAAAACATTTTCACCGTCCTGAGATCATACCGGTCAGTTTCAACGAACCGGTAGAAGCGTCGGCACCGCTTGTCGTACTGTCGAACGGTCATTGGATCACTCCTATTGCCAATTTCATGAATTGGGACGGCAGCACCGCTTCCGGCTTGTTTGGCAGGATGCTTCGAAGCGAAGACGAAGGACTTACATGGGATGACGTGACGGTGACGCTGAGGTTTCCAAAACCTCATATGAGCGTATGGGAACAACGTGCATGTGAAATGGAACCTGGTATGGTTGCTGTCATAGCATGGGTGGAGGATTTGAAAAACAATCAGTTACATCCGAACCATATTGCTGTGTCCAATGATTACGGAAAGACCTTTTTTTCTCCGATATCCACAGGAATCATGGGACAGGCTTCCAGTATCCATTATCTGGGTAACGATCGAGTGCTCACCTTGCATTCTATCCGCAGAGATACCGATAGACCAGGCCTTTTGGCTTGCATTGCCCAGATTCGGGATAACACTTTCGATATCATTTCACAGCAAATGATATGGGAACCCGAGCCCTTCTCAAAGGACAGCACCAAGCATAGTGTTTTTGCGTACCTTAAGTTCGGCCAGCCTTCAGCAATAAAACTACAAAACGGGAAATGGATGCTGACTTTCTGGTACGAACAACACGGGAAAAGTCAAATACAATGTATATTTCTTGATATAATATAGAGATAAAAAATATATAATACACGATGAAGCCACTTCTTTTTTTCTTGACAACTGAGTATTTGTACCCTAGAATTTAATTGGTTATAATATTCTATCTTTAGAGTATTCATGTTCAAAAAGAACAAAAAAGGAGAGGCACATGAAAAAACTAGTAACCGTTTTATTTCTGTGTTCGGTATTATTGATACCGAATTTGTTTGCAGGAGGCGCAGCGGAAGCTGGGGCAGTTAAGGCTGCCGAAGATTTCAGCGAGACAGGAACATTGAATGTCCTATGGTATGCCGCAGGCGGTACCAGCGGTTCATTCGAATGCGTGTACAGAGACTATCAGTCACAGGTTCCCGATCTTCTTTACGATACGCTCATCAAACTCGACATGGAAGATACCTCGAAGATCGTGCCGAGAATGGCAGATCGTTGGGAAGTTTCTGCTGACGGATTAGTGTATACCTTCTATATCCGCGAGAATCTGAATTGGACAGACGGCAAGCCCGTTACCGCCGATGACGTTGTATTCAGCCTGGAAGCCCAGCTCAGGGGATATGGTATCCAGAATGAACGCGGTTCGTTCCAGTTCATCAAAGGAGCCCAGGAATACTTCGATAAGACAGCTAACAGCATCAGCGGAGTCAAAGCTGAAGGCAAGAAGCTCACCATCACCCTTACCCAGCCGTACGGATTCATGATGAGAACCCTGGCTACATTCGTTCCTTATCCGAGACATTTGTTTCCGGCCGATGTGGATTACACCAAATTCGGTTCGTACGATTATTGGAAAGCTCCGGTTCACTGCGGACCGTATGTGCTTGAAAGCGTCACGTTCCCGGACTATTGCGTCTTGGTAAGAAATGACAGCTGGTATGGTCCCCGCCCGGGTATCAAACGTGTTACCGGGATAAGTTTCGACGCCGGTGGGACGGATGCCGCGGTTGCCGCAATGATCGCCGGACGATTGGATTTGGCTCACTCAAATGCATTTAACGATGTCAATATCGCCAGCAATGTGGTCAAACAGAATCCTGACTATGCTTACAATGCATTCTTCAGCCCCTACTACCGCTTGTTCACTACGAACCTCACCGGATCGGCAGATGGAAAGTGGAACAAGTTCATGGCCAACGCTGATTTCAGAAAAGCCATCAACTTGGCGATCGACAAGGAAGCCTTTGCTTCATACTTCCCCGGACAGGCCGTTGCATTGTCAACCGCGGTGAACCCCGGAGATCCGTTGTATGACAAGAGTATCCCATTATTCAAACGTGATGTCGAAGCTGCCAAAGCGTTGTTAAAAAAAGCTGGTTATGATGGTAGCCCGATCAGAATCGCATACTATTACAATGATCAGATGCACAATGACCTGATGGACCTTACCGTACAGAACCTTGCCGAAATTGGAATTCCAGCAGAATCAAGAGTTGTGATCCAAGACATCTATGCAGCGATTTATGAGCAGAAAAACTGGGATATCTGTTATGCCGGAGCAAACCAACTCAGCGGCGTAGAGAACTACGGCGTAGTGAATCCCGGAACCATCTATGACGTCTATCTTGGCAACGAAGCAGTCAGGGAAGAACTCTTCGGCAAATACCTCAAGGAAGTATCTGCCACGAGCGATCCTGCGAGACTCAAGGAATTGGCTATTCTCTTGCAACAGAACAGCCTTAATTACGGAAGTCCGATTCCTGTTATTTCCATGAACAAGATGATGATTTATAATGATGCCAAGTGGGACTTCGACCCAGCATGGCTGAAGGCTTCGGACCTGGCGATCTACAGGACCTGTGATCTTCGTCTTGAGACCTGGAAACTGAATAAGAAATAGGATGTTATCTGTATTGACAACTTCCTGGTGACAATTGATACAGCGGCTTTTTGCCGCTGTATCTGAATAAGGGTAATTATGGTCAATACGGGTATGTAACAGAGATGGATTGTACCCGAAGGTTGGTCCCCTGCCCGAAAGGTACGCGAACACAGAGGGCGACTATATGCTTAAATATTTTTTCCGAAGGCTTCTTTCATTCATACCCAAAATTCTCATTATCACCATTCTCATCTTCATCGGGTTGGAATTTGTTCCCGGCGACCCCATCTCTTATCTTATCCCACCGGAACAGATGGCATTCATGACCGAAGAGACGATTGCGAACATGAGGGAAAACCTGGGGCTGAATGATCCCGCCTACATCAGATATTTCAAATGGTTGGGCAATATTCTCAAAGGTGATATGGGATACAGCTTGATAAATGGCGTCAAGATATCCGATATAATCTGGACTCGGCTTCCTGCCACCATTGAACTGACCGCTTTGGGATTTGCTGTCGCGACAATCCTCGGACTGTTGTTCGGATTCATATCAGCTTTGAAACGTAATACTCCGATCGATTATTCGCTTACCGCACTGGGAATGGTAGGCGTTTCAATTCCCGAATTTTTCTTCGGCTTAAGTGCCATCGTGGTGTTTGGCCTGACATTCAGATGGCTTCCCCCGGGAGGAAGGATGACTCCCGGACAACCGGGATTCTTTCAAAGGATTCCGTACCTTGTCATGCCGGTCTTGGTCATCGGCATCTCTTACACTGCCACATTGATGCGTTACACACGAGGATCAATGTTGGATACCATGAATAAGGACTACGTGAAAGCCGCCAGAAGCAAAGGCCTTTCCGAGACTCGCGTGAATCTGGTTCACTCATTCAGGAATGCGATTATTCCTGTGATGATCATCATCGTCAACAGAATCCCCATCCTTATCGCCGGAACCGTTGTTATCGAAAGTGTCTTCAACTATCCTGGCATGGGGAAATTAATATTGGAATCGATTTCCGGCAGTGACATGCCTGTGGTCATGATAGCTACTTTTTTTATTGCGCTGGCAGTGTTGATAGCAAGCTTTCTTGTCGATTTGCTCTCGGCTCTTCTTGATCCGCGAATCAGATTCGGCAAGATGTGATGTGGTGGAGGAAATCTATGGCACAAACTAAAAGCGGCAAAATATATAAATCCAGCCTGGCCAAGCGAAACATGCTCAAGTTCGCTTCAAACAAGCTTGCCCTTGTCGGATTGTTCATCATCCTGTTTTTTACCCTCTGCGCGATATTCGCACCGTTGTTCACCTCATACGACCCATCATACGTTGATCCGAAAGTCCGTTTGCTTCCCATGTCAAGCGAACATCTGCTCGGAACGGACAATGCTGGAAGAGATACGTTTACCAGACTTCTCTACGGAGGAAGAATATCAATCGCCGTCGGGCTTAGCGCTGCCTTGGGGGCAGCTTTGATCGGATGTACCTTGGGAAGTATCGCAGGCTATTATGGTGGTCGTTTTGACTCGTTTATCATTTATGTCGGTGAAATATTCACTACGTTTCCCCAGATCATGCTGGTGCTTATTCTTGTCGGACTCAGCGGAAGAAGCCTTGCCAATCTGATTCTCATATTCTGTTTCACCGGATGGATGGGCACTGCCCGACTCGTCCGCAGCAGGGTGTTGTCATTAAAGACAGAACCGTTCGTGGAAAGCTGTGTTGCCAATGGCATTTCAGGTTTCTCCATCATGTTCAAACATATCCTTCCGAACACGCTCGGGCCGGTTATCGTTTCGATCACCATGCAGACGGCGGGCTTCGTGCTTGCCGAAGCAGCCCTCAGCTTCCTCGGCATGGGGGTCCCGACAGCGATACCGACATGGGGAAATGTCATCAATGCTGCTAGCAGTTTCCATATATTCCAAAACTATCCCAATCTTTGGATGGCACCGGGCATAGTCATCTCCCTCTTTGTTCTGGGAGTGAACTTTTTCGGTGACGGCTTGCGGGATGTATTCGATGCAACAGAGTAAATAAGGCGGTACCATGGAAAAAGATTACATACTGCAGGTGAAAAACCTAGAAACCAGATTCAAGATCGGCAAGAAAACCGTCCATGCGGTCAATGATGTGAGTTTTAACCTCCGCCGAGGCACAACGCTGGGAGTTGTCGGCGAATCGGGATGTGGGAAAAGTGTGACAGCCCTATCGATCATGCAGCTGCTTCCCAAGGCCGCCCACATCGAAGGTGGACAGGTCCTGTACACTCCGAGTCCTGAACAGACGCTGAACCTCACCGATTTCAAACGAAATAGCAAGGAATTGCGATCAATCCGTGGAAAAGATATCGCGATGATTTTTCAAGACTCCCTTTCTTCACTCGATCCGGTGTATTCGATCGGTTGGCAGATCATGGAAAACCTGCGAATGCACGAGAAACTCAGTAAAAAAGAAGCCAAGGAAAAAATAATCAGAATGCTTGGCGAATTGGGAATTCCGAGTCCGGAAGATCGTTTCAAGAGTTATCCGTTCGAGTTTTCGGGCGGAATGAAACAGCGGGTGATGATCGCCATCGGTATGATCTGTAATCCGAACATCCTGATTGCAGACGAACCGACAACAGCGCTGGACGTGACCATTCAAGCCCAAATCCTCGCATTGATCAAACAAATGCAGCAAGAGCATGGCACCTCCGTCATTCTTATCACCCATAACATGGGTATCGTGGCTGAAATCTGTGATGAGGTGGCGGTCATGTACATGGGAAGGGTCGTTGAATTCGGTTCGTTACTCCAAATTTTTGAAAATCCACATCATCCCTATACTAAGGCATTGCTTAAATCAGTGCCTGTGTTGGGTATGGGCAAGGATACCGAGCTTGAATCAATCGAAGGAACCACCCCTGACGCATCGACGGTGTTCAAAGGCTGTGAATTCGAACCAAGATGCCCGTTCGCAATGAAAAAATGCACTGAGGAGCATCCCATGGTATGTGAGATTGAAGAAGGGCATGAAGTCCGTTGTTGGCTGTATGAGGAGAAATGTAAAGATGACAGACGATAAGACTATGCTTGACCGACACGTCCTGCTGCAGCTCAAACACCTAAAGAAATATTTTCCCGTATCCTCGGGATGGCTTCGGAAAGTCACCGGTCATGTAAAAGCAGTCGATGATATCACCTTGGATATTCGAAAAGGAGAAACACTTGGTGTCGTAGGGGAATCGGGGTGTGGTAAATCGACATTGGGAAAAAGCCTGTTGCGTTTACACAAACCGACATCCGGCGAGCTGTTGCTACGCTGCGATGACGGCGAGTTCCATGATCTGCTTTCATTGCCAAAAAAAGAGAGTTTCAAGACCAGACGAAGAATCCAAATGATTTTCCAAGATCCGTACGCATCATTCGATCCGATGAAGAACATACATAATGCATTCGACGAACCGATGAGAATCCATGGCCTGGGATCGAAAAGCGAACGTACGGAAAAAATTGCCCAAGCGTTGAAAACAGTGAATCTGCAACCCGATTACATGTATCGTTACCCTCACGAATTCTCGGGCGGACAACGCCAGAGGATATGTATTGCAAAGGCTTTGGCACTCGATCCCGAATTGATCGTATGCGATGAACCGGTGTCCGCCCTTGATGTCTCCATCCAAGCCCAGATACTGAACCTCATGCGCAGGTTGCAGAACGAATTCAACCTTACCTTCGTGTTTATCGCCCATGATTTGAGTGTCGTTCAATATATGAGTGACAGGATCGCGGTAATGTACCTCGGCAAAGTAGTCGAAATTGCCGATTCTGTCTGTCTGTATGACCGGCAGCTTCATCCCTATACGCAGGCGTTGCTTTCGGCCGTGCCGATTCCGAAGGTGGGGGCGAGAAAGGACAGGATCCTTCTCAAAGGCGACGTGCCGTCGCCGGTGAATCCTCCTAGCGGATGCAGGTTCCATCCTCGGTGTCGTTTTTGCATGGACATATGCACCAAAGAAGAACCGCCATTGCGTGGCATGAAAGGAAATGAAGGTCACAAAGTAGCTTGTTTCTTACATACGGAACAACAGATAAGCGAATAAAGAGGAGCTCCCACATGAGAAAAGACGGATTCTACACAGCGTTAGGTACGCCCCTGGATGACCAAGGGAAGGTGGTCAAGCAAAGTTTCGTCAAACAAATCGAAGATCAGATTGCCAGCGGTGCTTCCGGTCTTCTCGTAATGGGAACGATGGGCGCCCTCGGTACCATTCGCAACAGTGCCTATGAAGAAATCATCGAATGTGCCTGTGAAGCCATAGCCGGAAGGGTCACCCTTCTTGTGGGATGCTCGGACAATTCACTTGCCAGGGTCAAGGATCGTTTTGCCATCCTCGAACGCTATCCGGTTGATATCGCAGTGCTCACCGCCCCGTACTATTTCAAGATGCCGGATCAGGTGCTTGAACGGTTCTTTGCCCGGGCGGCAGCGTTGACCGGGATGGATATCTACCTCTATGATCACGTACCGATAACCAAACACAAAATCACCTTTCCCATGATGATGAACCTGTCCAAGATCAAAAACATCAAAGGCATCAAGAGCGGAGATTTGGTATTGATCAGGCAATTGCATGAATCAAAAGAAATCAAAAAGGATTTCCTCCCGATTTTCAGCGGATCGGATTTGTTTGCCGTAGCCCAAGCCTACGGGATCAAGAATTACCTTGATGGAATTTTCGCCAGCTTCCCCAAAACCATCGGAATCATCCAAAGTGCTTTGGATACTGGTAATTTCGAATCGGCAAAGCAACATCTGAACATGATGATGGATGCAAGAGACGATATGATCGCATTGGGTATCTGGCCGGCATTCTCCTATGCGATGAACCTGCTTGGATACCAAGGCCGATTCGCTCCTGATTACGAACCGGAACTGGATGAAGCTGCAAAACAAACGATCGTCGCAATTATGAAACGCACCGGAGAAATAGGGTAGGATTATGGGAGAATCAAGACGATCGATCACGCTTCGGCAGAGTAAGATCCTGCGAAATTTCAGAGCGGGAGTACCTTCGAGCTGTGCGACGGTGAACACCGGATCGAGCAGGGCGGTAGAGATTGCCGGACTGCTCGGATTCGACTGCATGTGGATCGATGCCGAGCACACCGCGGCTGATTGGCAAGAAATCGAACATATGATCATGGCGTGCAAGATGACCGATATGGATAGCTTCGTGCGCATCTCAAAAGGACCGTACAATAATTACATCAAACCATTTGAATTGGATGCCACCGGTATCATGGTTCCGCATGTGACCAGTGGCCAAGAGGCGGCCGAAGTGGTGAGGATGACCCGATTCCCACCACTCGGACGCCGTGCTATCGATACCGGTAATGCCGACGGGGCCTATGCGATGTTGCCTTACGATGAGTATGTGTACAATTCCAACCACAACAAATTCATCATCTTGCAAATAGAAGATTACGAAGCTATCGAACACTTGGATGCGATTTGCTCCACGGAGGGAATCGATGGCATCTTCTTTGGTTCGAATGACTTTTCAAACAGTCTGGGATTATCGGGACAGCTTGATCATCCGAAGGTACAAAAAGCGCGTATCACCACTTGCGAGACAACCAAGAAATATGGCAAGGCATTGTTTCTCAGCTGCCCGGTCGAAGAGGTTCCCTCTTATATCGAACTCGGGGCTGATATCATAGCGTGTGCTGCCGATGTGATCATATTGGCAGAAGGGTTTTCCTCGATTTTACATCAATTCAAGGATATGACAAGACGATAAACGATCAGAGTCACTATATTGAGAAGGTAAAGAATGCACATTGAACGACATCTGACATGCGATGTACTTGTTGTGGGCACCGGTCTGGCTGGACTGCGAGCAGCGTACGATGTAGCTGCCGACGGGTTGAACGTTCTGGTCATCTCAAAAGGCAGATTGTGTTCCGGAGCAAGTTTTTACCCCCTGACAGGAGGTTTGGGGGCCCAGCTGCCCCGCGATGCTGCTGATAAGAACGACTATCTGGAAGAATTGCTGGACTCGGGAGACGGTATCGCCGATGAGCATCTCTGTCACATCATGGTCGATGAAATCACCGACCAGGTCGGACGATTGCCGCAACTTGGCATCGAGGTCGCTCAAGCCGCCGGACGCCCGGCTTGTTTTGCCAAGCGCGAACGGATACTGAAAGTGTGGCGTAATTGGGATCGTATTCGAAAAAATGTGACCGATATCTTTTCATCACAAGAACTTCTGACGGTAATGCAGCACTGTGATGTGTTGAAATTGCTCCACCGTGACAATCGCATCATCGGAGCACTGTTGATCGATAATAATTCGCAGTTGGTGTATGTGAAAACTTCTACGGTGATCTTGGCCACCGGAGGGTATTGCGGACTGTACAAGCACAGCTTGAATACCGATGACGTGTGCGGTATCGGCCATTCGGTAGCTCTCGAAGCCGGTGCCGAGCTCATCAACCTCGAGTTCATGCAATTCATTCCCGGACTTACCGCCCCGGTGTATAAACTTCTCTTCGGAGAAATCTCACTCTGGCACTGTCAGGAGATTCTCGATCAAGATCGGAAACCGGCGTTGCGGGCATTCTTGCCAGAAGATGTGAGCCTTGAACAATGTATCCGCGATCGGTCGATGCACGGACCGTTCACCACACGTGATAACTCGAAATATCTTGAATTGGCCATCATGAAGGATGTGATCGAACACCATCGTGAACAAGGTTTCATCATCAGATATAAGCAGAGCATCAATGAGGATTCCAACGAGTTGGTAGCCTCGTTGAGAAAACTCTATGCGGATCATGACATCGATCTGGCAAAGCAAGAAATCTCAATCGCTCCGTTCGCCCACTGCGCAAATGGAGGGATTTCCATTGACGAACATGCTTGCACTTCAGTACATGGGCTCTTTGCCGCAGGAGAGGCGGCCGGGGGCATCCATGGTGCCGACAGGCACGGGGGAGCGGCAACCGCCGTGTGCCTGGTCTTCGGAGCTCGGGCCGCAAACGCAGCTTGCACATACAGCAAACAGACTTCACCACCAGAAGTGCTTTCGGATACTGAGATCGTTGACAGCTTCATGCAATGGATAGATACCAAGACAAATTCTTCAATCAGCCCCCATGATGTCTTGCATACATTGCGTGAACAGCTCTGGCTTCGGGCGAATGTATTAAGAAGCAAGGAGTTATCGTTGCCTGTCCTGAATTGGATTGAGAAAACGCGTAAAGCATACAACGCTGCAAGGGCAATCGAGTCCGGCTATGACGTGAAGCTTTCGATGCAAGCGTTCCATGCATTGCGCACCTCAGAATCGCTGTTGAAAGCGATACTGCGACGTGAAGAGAGCAGGGGACCGCACTACCGTGCTGATTTCCCGAACCGAAATGAAGCCCTTACGGGAAAGCGTATCAAAGTCAGTGAAAAAGACCATGAAATTATTGTCAGCTACGAAGAAGGCAAAAGACCATGAAGCACGATAACACCACACGTAACTATTCACGTCTGGGTCTGGGGACCGTTCAGTTCGGGCAAGCCTACGGGATAAACAATTCCACCGGTCAAGTAAGTTTCGATCAAGTGTGTTCGATACTCTCTCTGGCCCATGAACACGGGATCACTTTTCTCGACACATCGAGAAATTACGGTTCGAGTGAATCGGTGATCAGACAGGCCATCAAAGAAGTAGAAAAAGAGTTCTTGATCTGCACCAAACTCGATTTGCCCAGAGATTATAAGGAGCTTGATGATGCGAGTCTGATAAAAGCGGTGGACGCTTCGCTCACCGAGAGTCTTGAAACATTGGATCTTGAAACGATTCCCCTCTATCTTTTGCATACGTACGATTATTACGCATGGAAAGACCACCTCGTATGGAACAGGTTGCTGCAGTGGCAGCAAAAAGGAGTGATCAAGACCTTGGGCATCTCGATCGGTAACGGTCCGCATGAAGCATTGAGCGCTCTTGATGACAAGACCGTCTCTGCCATGCAAATTCCTTTCAATGCCCTTGACCAGCGGTGGAAACGTTCCGGATTCTTAGCCAAGAAAGATTCGGTTACTGTCATTACCAGAAGTGCATACCTGCAAGGATTGTTGTTGATGGATCTTGACAAGGCGATGGACAGGCTTCCCGGTGCGGTTCCGTGGTTACGAACATTTCATGATCTGGCTTCGGCCTGGAACATGAGCTTGAAGGAACTGGCGTTTTCGTACGTGTTGGGAACACCCGAGATAGACGTGACGATCATCGGTGTGGATACCTTGGAGCAGTTGAAGGAAAATATTGCTCTTCTGTCAAGATCTTCGCTGAGTGAAGCCCAACGGATAACCATTGAAGAACAGTTGGCTCCTGTGCCGGTTGACATCGTCAATCCCTCGTTATGGAGTCAGCACCGATAATCGACTATATCTGAATGTTAGGAGTCATGTGATGAGTGAATTTGCTTACAAACCTTCCGCCTGGGTACCGTTTGACGATGTGAAAATCATTGAACGGGTGAGAGCAATACGTCGTGAGGATATCGAAAAACACAGTAATCCTGATTTTAAAATCAGAGTGCTTCCCGCAGAGAAAATCGCCCATATCTTCATCACCGATATATTCTCAAGGATCTATCGTTCTGATGTGGAAGATACGCCGGTAGTCTTCATGTTCCCTAATCCCAATCCTGCGTACTGGCAAGTCGCCCATCTGATCAATACGCTCAAAGTCAGCTGCCGTAACGTGTGGGTCTTCGCATTGGACGAATATGCGGACCAAGACGGGAATATTGCCCCGGAGACATGGGAATTTGGTTTCTTTCACTCACTATTGAACAACTTCTACTATGCGATCGACAAAGAACTGCGTCCGCCGAAAGAACAGATTATCGGACCGACCAATGAAAACTGTAAGGCCTACAGCAAGATGATTGCCGATAGGGGCGGGGCAGATGCCTGTTATACCGGTCCGGGATGGACAGGTCATCTTGCATTTGTCGAACCGGATGCCCCTGAATTCAAAGCCGCTTCGTTAGAAGAGTGGTTACAGATGGGTTCAAGGATAGTCACCTTAAGTCCGTTTACCCTTGCCCAGAATTCTATGCACGGATCGTTCGGGAAAAGCGGAGACTTGGCAATGGTCCCGCCAAAAGCCTTCACCATCGGTCCCAGGGATGTGACCGGTGCCAAATATCGCATGGACATGAGTTCCATAACCGTTCATGGAACATCGACAAGCTGGCAGCGCATGATCACGAGGCTGGCGGCCCATGGACCGGTGACGCCCTTGGTACCCACATCGATCCATCAGTTGCTCAAGACCGATTATTATATCTCCGAAGAGAATGCCAAGGATATCGAACCTGATTGGGCAAAAGGATACTGATATGACTCCGAGAGAACGTGTTGAAGCCGTGTATGCCGGCCAAGTTCCAGATCAAGTCCCGCTCTTACTCGACTTGAGCCATTATTATAAGTGCACGCGTAACAAACCGTTCAACCTTGCCGGTTATACTCAAGTCGAACAAGAACTGGTTGAATTACACAAACAACTCCAAGCGGTCTGCTATGTCGAGATGGGCTCGTTCTACGAGCTGAGGAGCACACGAGACGATATCATATCAAGATCAGATACCAAGGACGGAGTGTTTTATACCTATGTTAAGACTCCTGAAGGGAGTGTGCATGAAGAACGCACATTCAGCGTTTCAAGCTATTCGTACAACATCAAAAAGCATTTGCTTGAATCGGTGGATGATTTTCCTGTCATCATTTCACTCATGGAACATGTCGAGTGCATCCCCCGATGGGACCGTTGGCATGCTTGGAATGACGCACTCGGTGATGTGGGCTATCCGTACTGTCAGCTTCCCTATTCGGGCCTCGGTTATCTGATATCGAGAAATTACGGGGTAGAGAAGACCATCTATACCCATTTGGACTATCCTGATGAAACAAAAGCGCTTGTCGATGCAATCAACAAACGCAATCTTGAAATTCTGGATACTATCATTGACGGACCGTTTTCAACGTTGATCATCAGTGATAACTATGACAGCAATATCCAGACAAAAGAGTTGTTTGACTGCTATTCCAAAGCCTATTATACCGAGGTCGCACAGCGTTTGCATAAAAAGGGCAAACACCTTGCGGTGCATGTCGACGGAGAGATGCGTGGCGCTTTAAGGTGGATGGCAGAGTGTGACGTTGACTGTATCGATGCGGCCACACCCTCTCCCATGTTCTCTCTTTCGCCGCAAGAGGCAAGAAAGCAAGCAGGGAATGCCATGATTCTTTCAGGGGGCATTCCTGCTACGGTCTTTGGTGTTCAAGGAACCGATGAAGAATTCATCAGGGCGGTAAAAACATGGCTTGCGACAAAAGAGACTTCGCCAAGGCTCTTCATGGCAGCAGGTGATCAGGTCCCTACCGATGCTCCGTTTCATAGGATCGAGATGTTGCCGACTCTTGTAAGAGAATACGGAAGCTATTGAAATCTCTCCTATTTTGACAGGAGACTGGCAGAATCATTATCCAGATACAAATGACAGTCGCTATGTTGTTGCATTATCGAAGCGGGACAATTCGGAGTCACTTGACCGAGGACCGTGGATGAGACCGCATTTGCCTTCCGTTTATCAGGAACGGTAACGATAAGGGTTTTGCTTTTCATGATCTGTTTGATGGCCATCGATACTGCCTGTTTGGGTACATCCTCCAGTGATTCGAACCAACCTTCTCCCAATTGCTGGCCCCTGCAAGCGAGATCCAAATCAACGATCAGGTAGGGTTTTTCCGTATCAAAGTCTGCAGGAGGATCGTTGAAGGCCAAATGCCCGTTTTCTCCGATTCCAACGAATGCGACATCAATTGCTTTTGCTGAAACCAGCGTTCCGATCCGCATGCATTCCTGCTCCAAATCAGAAGCATCTCCATTGATATAGGTGAAACTTCTTAATGTCGGCAGGTGATCGACAAATCGTTCTTTCAAATACTTACGGAAGCTTGCCGGATGGTTTTTGGAAATACCAACGTATTCATCCAAGTGAAACGCATCGACTTTTGACCAGTCAATTCCTTTCGTATTTCGTAACGCTTCTAGCATTTCGAATTGACTTGCTCCTGTCGCGACGATAATTCTTGCATAACCTTGACATTCGATAGCTCTTTTAATGGCCTCAGCACCTTTTCTTGCGGCAGCAGCTCCAAGCATTTTCTTATTATCAAATACTTTGATGTTCATAACAACCTCCATTATCATAGTTTATTTGCATATTAATTGTTTATTCACATACTTTGTTATTATTAATTTATACCACATGATGTATACAATCAAGTTTAAAATAAACATTTTAAGATATTAATTGTTGACAACTGGGGGAGGTGGGCTTAGACTACTCATACCAATCTAAGGAGGATTCAAAATGAAAAGAGTTTCGTTTTGTATTGCTTTGCTCTTAATCGTATCGTTGTCTTTGCTCAGTGCAGCAGGGGCAGCTGAAACTTCAGCCAAGAAAGAAATCGTGCTGACAGTCGCCCATGTTGCAATAGAAGGTCAATACCATCCATACAATACCGGGTTGGCAAAAATGCAGGAGGTGTTGGACGAAAAAACCGGAGGCCAGATAAAACTGAAGATTTATGCTGGCGGCACCTTGTCGAATGATGAAAAAGAAATGCTGACAATGATCCAGAATGATTCGCTGGACTTGGCGATCGTCGCTCCGTCCCCGTTGGCGACTTTTGCTCCGATGATCAGTATCCTTGGGTTGCCGTACATCTTCAAATCCCTTGACCATGCCGAAGAAATCATGTCTGGTGAAGTAGGCAGGGTAATGCGTGAAGAGTTGGTCAAAAAAGATTTCTATCCGCTTTCATGGTGGATCGGAAAGGGCTTCAGGAGTGTGAACAGCGCTACCAAGCCAGTGGTGACACCCGCTGACATGAAAGGACAAAAGATTCGTGTCATGCAGGACCCGGCGTACATCGATGCCTTCAACGCTTTTGGAGCGAACCCTGTTCCCATAGCTTGGGGAGAATTGCATACTTCTTTGCAGACCAAGACAGTCGATGCTCATGAAAACGATCCTCCTGTCATCGATGAATACGGATTCATTGAATTTGCAAAGTATTTCTCTCTCACCGAACACTCACTCATGCCAATCGTGGTTGTCATGAAGGCCAGCAAACTCGAGGCTCTCGGTCCGGAATTGAAAGCTGCCATCCTGGAAGCTGCCGATGCTGCTAGGGAAGTGTCGAGAAAAACAGCAGATGAATTGTTGGTGAATGCCTATAAGGGAATTGAAGCTCAGGGTGGAGTTGTCAACGAAGTTGATAAAGCTGCTTTCTTTGAACTTGCAAAACCAGTGGTTGAATCGTACAAAACAAAGTTCGGAGCGGAAGGTGCTCGTTTAATCGACATCATGCTCAAGTAATTGTTGGTGTTACTAGTAGCGGTTGGCATTAATGCCAACCGCTGTTGATTTCTAATCCTAGGGATAACGCTCGCATAGTTATCATTATGCTAGGCTCTTGAAAGATTACTATATGCGTCAAGAGGGCTTGATTATGGACATGTTAATAAAAATCGAACAATGGATTTTGAAGATAGAACGAGTGATCATGGCTATCGCAGCGGGATTGTTGGTGTTCGCAGTATTGGCCCAAGTCTTCTTTAGATACATTTTACCTATTTCAATGCCTTGGACAGAGGAATTATCAATTATTTTATTTGTCTTCATGGTCATGTACGGTGCTGCTTATGCAATCAGGTATGACCGGCATTTAGGTATCATCAGCTTGACCAGCAGGATGTCTGAAAAGAATTTCAAATTATTTTGGTTTGTAAAGAAATTCGTCATCATCGCGTTCGTCGGGTACGTCATGCTGATTCAAGCAATCCCGATGGTGAGACAAGGATTGAGTCATACCTACACCATCATTCAAATCCCATCATTTTTCGTATTGGTCAATATTCCTATTTCCGCTGGATTGATGGTGTTCCATACGATATTGGCGGTAGTGAGAAAAGATTACATAAACGAATACGCTTTACAGAAAGCGTCACTTTTGTAAGGAGAAATTGGAATGGCGATAATACTCTTAGGTGTATTCTTTTTAGCGATGCTTATCAACATCCCAATCGCTTTCTGTTTGGGATTAGGTGTCTTTGTCGCGATGACCATAACGACAGGACTCCCGACATCAATCATTTCGTTGAAAATGAATTCGATGTTGAACAATTTCTCTCTGCTGGCGATTCCGCTCTATATCCTGGCCGGACAAATCATGAACCGTTCCGGGATCTCTGGGCGTTTGCTTACCCTGGCAAAAGCGCTTGTCGGGCGAATCCACGGTGGCATAGCAATGGCCAACGTGTTGGATTCATTGTTCTTCGGGGGTATCTCAGGCTCCTCCCTGGCCGATGTTTCATCTATCGGGGCAATGATTATTCCTGAAATGAAAAAAGATGGTTATGATGTGAACTTTACCGGAGCTCTGACTGCAGCGACAGCAACCCTTAGCGGAATCATTCCTCCGAGCATTTCGTTCGTTCTATATGGAACGATTGCCGGCACATCGATCGCCGCTCTTTTCATGGCAGGGATTATTCCAGGACTTTTATTGGCTACAGTTCAAATCATCTACTGTTATGGCTATGCAAGGTACCACCATCATCCGAAAACCGGAATGGTTTCAGGCAGAGAATTTTTGGTGATCCTAAAACAGAGCTTGATACCGTTGGGGATGCCGATCATCATAGTCGGCGGTATTTACGGTGGGGTGTTTACCGCTACCGAAGCCGGTGCCGTTTCGGTGCTCTATGCGATACTGGCAGGAGTTTTCGTGTATAAAAACATCAAGTGGAAAGATTTTTACGAATCATTGATCGAGACTGCCATTATCTCGGCAATCCCAACACTGATCATTTCCTTCTCGGGCGGATTCGCTTTCTTGAGCACATATGCCGACCTGCCATTGAAATTCAGTCAACTCATATCATCTTTAACGACTAATCGAACGATGATACTCATCCTGATCAATGTGATGTTACTCATTATCGGTATGTTTATGGATGGAGCAGCGGTGTATCCGATAGTAGTTCCTATTTTCTTACCGATTCTCGTCGGGATGGGAATATCTCCGATTCAATTCGGAGTAATTATCGTATTCAACCTGTCGATCGGGTTGCTTACGCCACCGGTCGGAGGAGTGCTCTACGCAGTATGCGCAGTCGGGGATCTCAATCCGACAAAAGTTGCCAAGAAGATGATTCCCTTCATTCTGATTGCCATTGGCATATTAATGTTGATCACCTATGTGCCTTGGGTAAGTGAATATGTCCCGAGTCTTCTTAGGAAATAATAAAACAGGAGGATTGTATTTATGAAGGAACTAAGATTAGGCCTCATGAGTCCGGGAACGTGGGGTAAAAACATCATAAAATCCTGTCAGAAATCCGGAGCTGTTGAAATTGTCGCCTGTGCGAGTCGCAGGTATGAAACAGCTTTGAAAGCTTCTGAGGAATTCGGTATAACCGCAGCTAAAAGCTATGAAGAGCTTCTTAAGATGGATATTGATGGGGTGATCATCGCATCTTGTCATGACGAACATTACGCTCGAACTCTTGAAGCAGCGAAAGCCGGCAAGCATGTATTGATAGAGAAACCGATAGCAAACACTATCCAGGAAGCGAAATTGATGGCCCAAGCGTGCGATGATGCCAATGTGGTCTTGTCGGTCGGCCATTCTCAGAGACGCTTGCCAGGACCAAGAACACTCAAGAGATTGTTTGAAAGCGGTGAATACGGATCCGTAGTAAACGCATTAGCATACGTAGGACTTCAGGGAATTGATATGTATGGTCTTGGGCATTGGTTGCTTGATGGCAAGAAAAATCCCGGCGGTTCGCTGTACATGATGGGAGTCCATTTCATCGAAACATTCCAATACCTCATGGGACCGATTGAGAAAGCGACCGGATTCACCGTTACGGGAATGAAGGGAACGACTATTCCCGAAGCTGCCAGCGGCGTGTTCGCTTTCAAGAATAAAAGTTTGGGCTACCTTGGAAGTCACTACATCGCACCATACAACAGCACTGCCAGTTTTTACTGTGAGAAGGCAATCTTCCATATGGAAAAATTCGGCAGGGAGCTGTACATCCAAGATTCGCCATTTCCGACCATAGAACGGAGAACATTTCCCTTGGATCCCAATCCCTATAACGATCCGGTATACGAGGAATTGGAAGAATTCGCCATGTGCATAGAAACCGGTAAGAAACCGGAAACGGGTGCGGCTGAAGCGATACTGGCACTGGCAGGAATCAGGGCGCTCATGATCAGCAGCCAAGAACAACGCACATTGACCCTGGAAGAAATCATTGAAAGGTATTGAAACATGAAACAAAAAGTTGACGGATGCATGTACTGTGACCAAAAAGAAGCGGTTTCAAAACTGATGATTTTGGTTGCTCGGTTAAGGACAGCCAATTTGTATCTGCTTCGAGACCAATCGTTTACAGGCCGATGCGTATTGGCATTACGCGATCACTGCACGGAAGCCGATGAATTGGAACCACAACAAGGATCAGATTTTTTCAGAGATCTTCAGGATGCGGTAGCCGCGATTCGTTCCGTCTGGTCCCCTGCAAAGATTAATTACGCGATTTACGGTGATTTTGTCCCGCACTTCCACATTCATCTGGTGCCGAAGTATGAAGATGGTCCGTTGTGGGGGAAGGCCTTCTCTGCTGAATCAGTGCCACCGGTGTATCTAACAGAAGAGGAATATGAATCAATCTCGCGCAAGTTGCTCTCCGCTTTGGATAGCAATGTGAAGAGGTAACAGTATGGATACAACTATTCTCAACTCACTGCAAACAGCAATCAAGAGAGGTCTTGATTGGCTAGTAGCCCAAGATGCCAAGATAAATGAGATCAAAGATTTTGCTGCCCATTATAAAGCTGCCTACTTATACGCAGTGACTGGAATGTCAGAGCGTTCTAGAAAGTATGCTGAATTATTGGCAACTTCTTATCTGCGCAAGGATGGTGACCTGCGCATGTCCGATGATGTCAAAGGCTGGCAGCATATGCCTGCCAGCCCCCATAACCGCTATATCTATGGCAACGGATGGGCGGTAGCAGGGCTGCAGAAAATTGGAGCGTACGGTGTTGTTGCCAAAGCATTGCCATTCTTGGAGAAATTTCAAGATCCTCTGTCAGGTGGATTTTACTCGCGTTACGATATCAAGCAAAAAAAGATCGACAGGTCAAGAACCGATACTTCATCTACTTGTTCGGGGACCTTGGCCTTATTAGCCTGCGGCAAGTTTGAACAAGCTGTGAAAGGAGCCGACTACCTTGTAAGAATGATGGAGGATCAACCGCAGCGAGATAGATTCTTCTTTACCACATTGGTAAAGGAATCAGGGATCTTTACCGATGTGTTTCACAATGAAGATGCCACGGCTTTTGACAGTCGAAAACATTTTTGCGTGAGCACCGAACATAATGCGCTGTATGAGATGGTGTGGTTCCTTGGAATGCCGATGAAAATCCTTGGCTTGGTGTATGAAGTGACCTCTGATAAAAAATATCTGGATTGTGCTGCCCAGTATTTTAATTTCTTTAACAAACTCAGTAGTGAGCGATGGCAGAATAATTCAGGTACCAAAATCATGTGGGGAACTTCGGAGTTATACCATCAGACCAAGAAAACCGAATACTATGACGCGGCTGTGCGTTATGCCACATGGTTGACCGAAAGCCAGCTGGAAAGCGGCGAATGGGTGCATTCATTGTGGTACAAGTCAATCGAAGAACAACCATTCCAAGCTACATTGGATTTGGTCCAGGAATATGTATCAGAATTCTGCGATACGCTCTATGCAATTTGTCGCTAAGTAGTTAGGAAGAAGGGGAGTGCACCTATGTTGAAGGTTGGAATTATTGGGGCAGGTTTGTATGGTTTGAATCATTTCACAGCATTTGCACAAAGAGCAAAGTATCTTGGTGACATCAAGCTTGTGGGTTTTGCAGAAGTTGATGCTCAACGAAGAGCCGCGATGGAAAAACAGTATGCTGTACCTGCATACGCTGATTATCGCGAGTTAATTGAAAGAGAACATCCTGATGCACTTACTGTCGTGACTCCCGATCATTTGCATTACAACATCGTAATGGATTGTCTAGAAAGAAGAATACCGGTGTTGGTAGAAAAACCATTATCGACTTCACTTGAAGAAGCAAAAGCGATGGCTAAAGCCGCAGACACCTATGAGACATTGCTTCAAGTCGATTTCCATAAACGTTTCGATCCATACCACATCGATCTGAAATTCAGGATTCAAGAAGGTACGTTGGGGAAAATCCAGTATGGGTATTGCTGGATGGAAGACGTGCTTCGGGTTGGAACCGATATGATCGGCAAAAAATCATGGAACAACCAGGGTTCTCCAGGCTGGTTCTTGGCCATCCATATGATCGACCTTTCCTATTGGTTGATGGATTGTCCCAAGCCTGTTTCGGTTTCCGCATTCGGATTCAAGGGCAAGTTGAAGTCGATGGGAATCGATATATACGATTCGATGAAAATCCAAGTTGCCTATGACAATGGCACGGCCATTACCTACGATACCACGGTGGTGTTGCCAAACTCGCATGAATCGGTCGTACGCCAAGGTGTGAAGATGGTCGGTACCGAAGGTTTCATGGAAGTGAACAGCCAATATCGCGGAGCTAGGGGATGCAGTACGAATACGGGTATGGAGACGCCGAATCTTGGCATGACCTTCCGTGATTATGATAAGGATGGCAATTTGATCAAGAAAGGTTATTTTGCAGATTCGATTTATGACTTTGTCGAGAATCTCAAATATTTGCAGAACGGTCACTCCTTGGCAGAACTGAAGGGAAAGTATGCTTCGGGATGGCAAGGTGTTGATTCGGTAAAGGTCGGAGTCGCAATGCATGAATCGGCTATGAAAAACGGTATTACCATTGATATCTCAAACTGGTAAGATAGTATGCATGCCACATAAGCATTCTGGAGGATACAATGTTAACCGTAAGAGGGATTTCGCCGTTTGACAACTCAATCATCGAACTCGATATCAACAGTTCATGCATCGCTAAGAAAACCGTATGTTCAGCCAACGATCAGATTCGGGCATATGTTTCTCCCGGGTTCATCGATATCCAAGTCAATGGATACATGGGGATGGATTACTCCTCGGCTACACTACAACCCGAACATCTTGAATCAATGGTACGCTCGATGGCTGCCACTGGCACGACCCAGCACTGTCCAACCATAGTGACAGCCTCGCAGGACAGAATACTGAGAAACCTAGAATTGATACGAACGACGAGGGATGCGAGTCCGTTACTACAGCACGCCATACCGGGAATTCATGTTGAAGGGCCATACATTTCAGGAGCAGACGGAGCACGCGGAACACACGATGCTGCATTTGTAAGAAATCCGGATCTCAACGAGTTCAAGGAATGGCAGGATGCTGCCAAGGGATTGGTCAAAATCGTAACGCTCGCTCCTGAAACAAAAGGTGCGCTGAGGTTCATCGAAGAGGTTGCGGCAACTGGCGTGGTGGTTGCTATCGGTCATACTCAAGCCAAGCCCGCAGAAATTCTTAAAGCTGTCGAAGCAGGGGCACGCTTGTCCACGCACCTCGGTAACGGTAGTCCTACGATGATCAACCGTTTGCGCAACCACATATGGCCGCAATTGGCGTGTGACAAGCTTGTCGCATCGATCATCACCGATGGCGATCATCTCCCTGCCGAGGTGGTGAAAACCTATACCAGGGCAAAAGGACTTGATCGGCTGGTACTTATCAGTGACGTTGCTCCGCTCGGTGGTTTCAAGAAAGGTCTTTACAAATGGGGGAATGTCGATGTCGAGGTGTTTGATGATGGTCATATAGGATTGCCAGGTACCGAAATCTTGGCAGGTGCTGCCCACATGTTGGATTGGGACATCTTGCATTTCATGAAATACAGTCATGTCACCTTAGCTCAAAGCATACGGTTGTGCACGATTAATGCTGCGAAACTACTCAATCTGAGTTCCGTATCACTGGATTTTGCACAAGGTTCTGTAGCTACTCTGGTGTCTTTCACTTACGATACCCATGATACCGCTTTGCAGATTGAAAAGACCCTCATTGCAGGCCAGGTGGTATTTGAGCACCAATAAAAGGAAGACGGTACCGGCATGGAACAAGAATTCACACGGATAGCTTTCCCGTATACCGATGAACGTATAGCGTATGTGGATGTGCCTACACGCTATTTGCATCAGGTCCATGACCTCCCGAAGGTTAAGCCGCTTGCTAACGTGGACCAAGCTGTCGAAGATGCAATAGCCCATCCCATCGGAACAAAACGCCTGGGGGATGTGGTTAAGGTTGGCGATCGCGTCGCGATTATCGTTGACGACATTACCCGACCGACACCCGCGTATAACATCTTGCCCGCAGTATTAAAAGAACTCGCTTCAGCCCATATCGCAAACGACCAGATAGTTATCGTCATGGCTCTCGGTAGCCACCGTTATATGACCGATGAAGAAATCGACACGAAGATTTCAAAAGAGATCCATGACACATACCGTGTCACTCAATCGCATTTCAACGATCCAGGACAGCTGACGCTTGTCGGAACAAGCGAGGACGGGGTGGATATCTACATCGACAGCGAAGTCGCCCGTGCCGATGTGAAAATCGGTATCGGAAGCATCGTTCCGCATGGAGCGGTAGGGTGGTCCGGTGGCGGAAAGATTATCTATCCTGGCATCGCAGGCGAAAGTACCGTAACGCGATTCCACTATACACACGGATTAACCGAACAAAATCTTACCGGTATCGATGAAACCGTTGTGCGCTCGAGGATGGAACGCTGGGTTGAAGTGGTAGGGCTGCAGTTCATCGTGAATTGCGTGCTTACCCCGTCGGCTGAAGTCTATCATGTGGTAGCAGGCCATTATATTAAGGCACATCGTGCAGGAGTGGCAAAAGCGCAAAAAGCTTATATCCGGCATTATGATAGGCAAGATGGTATCTTAATTTCGATACCGTATCCTCATGACCCTGATTTATGGCAAGCCGGTAAAGGTTTCTATTGTGCCGAATCGTTGGTCAAAGATGGCGGAGCTATCCTTGTAGCCACACCGTGTCCCGAGGGAATCGGACTGCATGCCAGTTACCCCGAACGCATCGGCAGGGACGACAATGTCGAGATCATCAAATCGATTCTCGATGGAACAGGCGAACTTCCCGAAGATCCCATCCCATTGGCTCCGGGGGCAATGATGGCAAAAATCAGGAAGAGAATTAATTTGCACATGGCTTCGCCCGGATTATCTGAACAGTTATTGGAAAAATCTGGTATAATGTGGCATGAATCGGTACGGGGAGGATTGGATTATTTGTTGACTAAATATGACAATCCAAGTATTTCGGTGGTACTTTCGGCTGAAATATGTTTTAAAAAGTCAAAAATTATCGATTAAAAGGATAAAGGTGATTGAGTCTTAAAATAAATTTTTATAGAATCATGAAAAAATGACAAGAGAAAATTGCAAAATTACAAAAGATACTATTTTCCAAATTCTTTTTGATCGGTTGGTATCCGGATACTATCCCATAGGTTTTCGACTTACAGAACAAATGTTCTCATCCGAATTTAACATAAGTCGCACCCCTATACGCGAAGTATTACATCAACTTGCTTCGTTGAGACTTCTCGTTCTCAATCCCAATAAGAGTGCCGAAGTCATCGGACTGTCTTGTGATGATGTCGAAGAGATGTATGATTTACGGATAGTGTTGGAACAGTATGCCCTCGAAGCTGCGATCGTGAACATCAAATTGCAAGAATTGAGCGCACTTAAGTCAAGGATAGAGGCAATTACGTTAGATACAGATTTAGATGTATTGGCAAAAAATGATTATGCATTACATATGTATATCGCGAATTGCAGTGGGAAACCTCGATTGAAATCAATTCTAGAACAACTCTTTACTTTGCTTATTAGAAACTCTTCTTTCCCGATTGCAGATAGAATTCAACAGAATCGTGATGAACATCTCCAAATTATTGAAGCCATGTTCAACAGAGATATTGTTTTGGCAAAGGCGAAACTCAAAGAACACCTCGAACACAGCAAAGCGAACGCTGTCGAGTTCATCTTCAGGAAAGTGTGATCAGCACCTTGTGGAATAAAGATAGCGCAGAGGCTCCTACACTGTCAGGGATACTTTGATACAAGTATTTCTATCTTATATCATTGTGATTACAAAGTTTGTGGTTGATATTTCCAATATCTATCGACATTTCATATTGATCAGACTTTCATTACTGCCATGCATCAGGAACTAGCCTGATCGAGATTTATTATTTCCAAACATTGATGTTTTACCTTTTCCTTGACATGCTCCTTTTTGCATCCTATACTCTAGTTGCTAAAGTTAAGTTAGTAAGAGGAGGTACGGATGCATTACATCAGTTTGTCACAAACCGTTAATCCGGCCTACCAACTCATCATTAACCAATCGGCGGTGTTTCACTATCTACGCGAACACGGTCCCACGTATCGCAATCAAATTGCAAATGCGCTAAACATAAGCCTTCCTTCGGTAGCCAGGGCCCTGAAGGCTTTGGTCGAGCGTGATTTTGTCGAGTTGGTTGATTATCGAAGGAATGATCAAGCAAGAACCGTTCCTTATTACCGTATCACGATCAAAGATACGATCATGCTTTCGCTTGATCTCTTGAAAGGTGCCATAGCGGCCCAAGACCTGTCAGGCCTGTTTTCAATCGGATATTTCAAACTGGACAAGGAAAAGAATGTTGTCGAAGATTTGGTTTCGATCATTACCGATTATGTTCACGATAACCTGAAACGACCTCTTTCATCGGTAAAATCAATATGTATCGGTTCTCCTGGGATTGTCGATGTCGACGAGGGGGTAGTGCTTAAAGCAATTTTCCATCCGGGTCTGGAACATGTTCAGCTCAAGAAAGCCTTGTCGGATCATTTTGATTGTTTGGTGTTCATCGATAACGTCGTCAACATTGCCGCTTATGCAAATTATTGGGAATTCAGTAATGAAATCAGCAACATCATATCCTGTGATCTTGGTTTGGAAATCGGTACCGGACTTCTCATAGACGGGCATATCCATCGCGGAGCACATTACATGGCAGGTGAAACAGGGTTCTTTACCGATAATATCGACAACCCGACGATCAATTACAAGCGGACCAGAACCTTTCGGACCATCTGCTGCGAGATGGCGCGGCTGTTGGAGAACAGGGAAGTTGACATCACCGCACTCGATGAAGACTATTGTCTTAATAAAACAGCCGAACTCTTTGAAAGCGCGTTTCAAGGCAATCCGATTGCAAATCAGATTCTCAACGAGTATATCGACAAGATTATCGTCATGCTGAACAAGGTCGATGTCCTGCTGAATCCGGAACTTATCGTCATCGGCGGTGATATTTGCCAAATGCCACATTCGGAATTGCTCTTTCTGCAGCGCCTTAATGATCGCTATAAGCCGCTCAGGCAGATGCGTCAGGATATCTGCTATTCGAAATACGGCCCCCTGGTTACGCTTTACGGTGCCGGCCAGATGGCCTTGGAACAATATTTCTTTGAAGAATTTCCCTATATGATGGGGAATGGAACATAAAAACACTCCTGTCTGATCAGGAGTATAATGGAGGAACGCTATGAAGAAACGAATCGTATTGCTCACGCTCTGCTTCGTCGTTTTGGCTGGTAGCCTGCTGTTCGCAGCCGGAGCCCAAGAAACTGCCGGTCCGAAAAAGTATGATGTGGCTTTGTCGGTCGTATGGGAAGGAAATACCTACGCAGTGCAAAGTCGTGAAGAATTCTATGCCGAGGTAGAACGCCAGAAGGCTGCCGGTACTATTGGCAACGTCTATTATCTCAATGCCGACAACAGTGCTGAAAAACAGGTTTCCGATCTTGAAGACCTGTATACGCGCAACGTCGATATTCTGATTATCCAACCGGTTAATCCGCCTGCCGTTTCCGACATCATCAAGAAATTCCATGATCGCGGCACTATCGTCATCGCATGCGTATCTCCTCTTGCCACCGATGCATACACGTTGAGCATGATCAGTGATGACAGGGCATTCGGCCGTACCGGAGCTCAGTTCTTAGTGGACAAGCTGGGTGGTAAGGGCAATATCATCGCGCTCGACGGCATGGATGGGATTACCGTCGCGATCGAACGTTGGGCCGGTGCGATGGAAGTATTTTCAAAATACCCCGACATCAAGATCGTAAGCAAAGTCTTCGCAGACTGGGATTATGCGAAGGGCAAATCCGCCACCGAAAACTTGTTGGCTGCATTTCCTAAGATTGACGGCGTATGGAGTTCCGGCGGGGACATGACCCGCGGTGCGATTGAAGCGTTTGTCGAAGCCAAGCGTCCATTGGTCCCGATGATGGGTGAGGATGCCAACGGATTCCTCAAGGCATGGAAGAATGTCAAAGGTCAGGATAACTTTGCCGCGGTCGGCTGCTCGATGCCTACGTACTTCTTTGCCGATGCATTGGCACAAGGCGTGGAAATTCTCAAGGGAACCAAGAAAGTCGGAACCGATATCCCTCGTGACACCATCATGCAAGTGTATACGATCACCGATGACAACTTGGCCCAATTCTTACGCGAAGATCTTTCCGATTCATTCTGGGCAAACACCAAGATGGATGAAGCCACATTGCAGAGAGTCTACGGACAGAAGTAAACGAAGACCTATCTGAAATTTAGCGGACCGGGATATATACGTTATCCTGGTCCGCATATAAGAGGAGAACCGATGCTGCTCGAAGTCAAAGACATCGTCAAGCGCTTTTATGGTGTGACTGTCTTGAACAAAGTGAATCTTGGCTTCGCCGGAGGCGAAGTGCATGCGCTCGTAGGTGAAAACGGTGCCGGCAAATCAACGTTGATGAAAATCATCGGTGGAATTTATCATGCCGATGAAGGATCCGTACTCGTCGACAAAACAGCGGTGAAAATCTCTAATGCCCTGGATGCGGCCAAACTCGGCATCAGTATCGTCCATCAGGAATACAATCTGGTACCTGACATGACTGTCTTGGAAAATGTCATGCTTGGTAAAGAAATGACCGGGCGTCTTAAAGCGATCGATAAGGAAAGTTCCAAAGCGTACGTGGAAGAAATTGCCCGTAAGGATGGAATCAAAGTAAATCTGGACAAATACGCAGGAGATCTAAGCAGCGCAGAAGCAAAAGTGGCTGAAATCCTACGTGCTTGTACCAATTCGATGCGACTGTTGATTCTCGATGAACCGACAGCTGCTCTCGACGACGATGATGTCGCATCGCTCTTTTCCCTGATTAGAAATCTGAAAGCACGAAACATAGGTGTCATTTATATATCCCATCGATTGGATGAAGTATTCCACATCTGCGACAAAGTCTCCGTCCTGAAAGACGGAAAACATGTCGGAACTTGGGAAACAGGTGCTATCGACCGTGATTTCTTGGTCAAGGCTATGGTAGGTCGGGAAATTACCGCGGTATTTCCCCCGCGCCCGACAACAAAACGAGAAGGTACGAAAAAAATACTTTGTATTGAGCATCTTTCTGATGCATCCCATTTCCAGAATGTCTCACTGCATGTCGGGCAATCAGAGATTCTGGGAATAGGGGGTATGTCTGGACACGGACAACGCGAACTGCTCAGAGCATTATTCGGTGCGGGAAAGATTACAAGCGGTACTATCTCGATCGAAGGCAAACCGGTTGTCGTCAAACATCCCGCCGATGCCTTGAAGTATGGCATGGCGTTTCTCTCGGACGACAGGAGAAACGAAGGTCTCGCCCAGACCCAGAGCGTAGAGCGAAACATTGCGTATCCCAGTCTCAATCGCTATCATCGCAACGGTATGGTACGTACCAAGGTGCAGCATGCACTCGTAGGAGACCTCATCGATCGACTCGGTATCAAATTGGCTTCTGAACGACAGATAGTCCAGAACCTCAGCGGGGGGAATCAACAACGGGTCGTGCTAGCGAAATGGCTTCCGCTCAATCCGCGCATCTTACTTTTGGATGAACCTACGCTGGGAGTGGACGTCGGAGCGAAAGTGGAAATCTATAAAATATTACGGGATCTGGTTTCGCAAGGAATCTCGATCATTATGGTTACCAGTGACATGCTTGAATTACTCAATATTTCAGATCGTATCATCGTGTTCTATGAAGGTTCTGTATCGGCTGAATATCCGGGAGAGGTCGCTACAGAAGAAATCATCATGGCTGCAGCCAGCGGTAAGCCGATGGCAATCGGAGGTATGGTATGAAACCATCTGCCGATACCATCAAGACATTCGTGCGGGACTTGCGCAATCCGAAGCGCCATTCGTCCAAAATCATCTGGGTATTGCTGGTAGTGTTGCTCATACCGATTATTATCGTGATTCCCGAATTCGTCCGACCGGCAAATATCGCAAACGTATTGATTCAGATGGCACCGCTCGGAATGGTCGCCATCGGACAAACCTATGTGATTCTCGGGGGTGGGATCGATTTGTCTGTCGGGAGCCAGATCAGCCTTATCTCGCTTATCGCTAGCACGTTGATGACCGACTCGCCGTTGAACATTATTGCCGTGGCAGCCCTTTGTCTCGTATGTGGCGTGTTGTTCGGAGCTCTTAACGGTTTCATCCTGAAATTATTTCCCATGCCTCCGATCATCGTCACGTTGTGCACCGGATATTTCTTCCAAGGCATCGCATTCGCCTTGCATAAAACCAGCGGCGGCTACATCCCGGTCGCATTGAAACAAGTGCTGACTGCCAATAGCGGATTTTTCTCTGTTCCGTTCGGGTTGTATGTCCTATTATTCGCAATCTTTGCTTATGTCCTTTATCGCACACGTTTCGGTAGGTACGTGTATGCGTTAGGTGGCAATGCCGATGTGCTGGAAAAAAGTGGCATACGGATCGACCGAATAAAAATCAAGACCTATATGGTCAGCGGATTGTTGTGTGCGATCGTCGGTATCTATCTCGCAGCACGATTACGTAGCGGCAGTGCCCGTTATGGTGACGAGTATACATTGCTTTCGATAACCGCGACCGTTGTCGGAGGGACTTCGATGGCCGGAGGACTCGGTGGATTGACGGGGACTTTTGCAGGAACGATTCTCATCAGCATGCTTACCAATGTACTGAACAACATCGCGTTCCGCTATAATTTGCAGTCAACCTATTACAAAGATATCATTACTGGCATTCTCCTGATTAGCGCCATGTATTTCTATAGGAATCGAAAATGAAAGGAATGTTGGCACCGATACGTAAGTTAAAGCTCACCCAGATTCTCAGGACACCGCATGCGGTCGGAGTGTTCGGAGTCTATATCGGGTTTATCATTTTACTTATCATCTCATACATCATCAGTCCAGCATCGCGTACGCTGCAAGATTTCATCAACCTGTTGAAGCAGTCTTCGGGACTCGGTATGTTAGCCATCGGACAGACGATGGTGATTATGACAGGCGGAATCGATCTGTGCCTCGGCTCGATCGTCACGCTTGTCCACGTACTCACTATCGGTCTGATGAACGGGGACCCCAGCCGTATCCTGGGCGTATGCCTGCTCGGACTGGCTGTCGGATCATTGGCCGGACTATTCAATGGCTTGGGTATTACCAAAGCCCGTATCGCACCGTTCGTCATGACGTTGTGTACTGATTTTATCCTCCGCGGATTGTACATGATTTATACGAAAGGACAACCGAAAGGGATTCTCGCCGAAAGTTTTCGAAATCTCGGCCGTTACCGAATATTCGGGATGGTACCGCTATCAGTACTGTTTTGGATTGTTCTTTCGGCCTTGTTCATATTCATCCTGAAAAAAACGGTATTCGGTAACCGTGTTCATATGATCGGAGCGAATGCGGTCTGTTCGACACTTTCCGGTGTCAAGAATGATCGAATCATCATCGCGGTGTATACTCTCGCCGGATTACTGGCTGCCTTTACATCCATCGTATTGACGATGGACATGAGTGCGGTCAGTTTGAATCTGGGAGCTGATTACTCGATGGATTCGATTTCCGCAGCCGTAGTGGGCGGTACCATGTTTGCCGGGGGCATAGGGGGAGTGGAAGGTACGGTCGCCGGGGCATTGATTATCCGATTGATCACAAGTCTGCTTCAAAAAGCGAATATCGCGAATTGGGGTAAACTATTGATCCAATCGGTATTGATTTTATCGGTAGTTGCAGCAAATTCACGAAAAAAGAGAACTTAAAACAAACCATGGTTGTGAACTTTTTCACTCATGGATAGATTGTCCTGGTTGTACCGGACGCGAACGTCTTGAGATTTTCAGACGATAAGGATAACGAGGAGGAATGGGATTATGGATAAACTAGGAGTTGGAATCGTAGGAACCGGGTGGGTATCCGACGAATATATTCGTTCGTTCTCAATGAACCCGAGAACCGAAGTGCGGGCGATTTGTTCGCGTTCTAAAGAAAAAGCCAGTCAGAAGGCTCTCCAACATCATCTGTCGCACTGCACAGCTTATGATGATTACGAGACAATGCTTAAACAGAAAGATATCGATATTGTCGCTGTTCTTACACCGAATTTCATGCATGCTGAGCAAACCATCATGGCCGCAGAGGCAAAAAAACATATTGTCATCGAAAAACCGATCGCCATTCATTGGGCCGATATGTTAAAGATGCAAAAAGCTGTGCATGAAAACAAAGTACAGACAATCGTAGGCTTCGTATTGCGCTGGAATCCGTTGTTCACTACCGCGAAGGAGCTGATTTCACGCGATATCATTGGTAACCCGTTCTACGCGGAAGTCGACTATCTCCATAGAATCGATGAAACGTACAATTGTTACGATTGGTCCAAGAAACGTGAGACTGGCGGCTCAATCCTGCAAGTCGGAGGATGTCATGCCGTGGACGGTCTGCGCTGGTTCATGCAATCCGACGCTACGGAAGTCGTTGCGCTGTCCGGTAGGTATCGACCCGATTTCGAACAGGATACCACCATTACCTTTGTGACCAAATTCGCCAATGGAACCATGGGGAAAGTCTGCTGTTCCTACGATGTGATCTGTCCCTACATCTATAATCTCAAACTGTACGGAGAAAAGGGGACATTGATTAATGACCGCTTCTGGGCAAAGAAAGCCTTGCCGGGCCAGCACGATTGGATCACATTACCGGTACAGACACCTGATTCCGGAGATGTATCGCATCATCCGTTCCCCGAAGAAGTAAACCACTTTGTAAGCACGATACTCGATGGTGAACGATGCATCGTTGATTTGGACGATGCCATTAAAACGTTCGAGATCATCGAAGCTGCAGACCGAAGCGCGCAACGGGGCGGAACGCCGATCAAGCTTCCGCTGAAAGATTGAAATCATGTACGGAGGAACCTGATGAAATTTGATCATGTCGGATATCGTAGCTATAAGAAACGTGTAGGGGAGTTTTATTATGCTCCCAATAAAGTGTGGATCACCGATGCCGAGCAACATCCTTTCAAGATTGAATGGTTGCGCTATGAGGATGATTCGCCGGTACTGGAACCGGTGAAAAGCCAACCGCATGTAGGATTCATGGTAGACAATCTGGAAAAAGCGATGAAAGGTCTGGACCTACTGCTTGGACCGATGACGATAGACGAGCATAAGCGCGTGGTGTTCTGCCAGACAAAAGACGGAGCTGTCGTCGAGCTCATGGAAGTTACATGATACTCACCTACATAGTGTAATATTGTAATCCAGTTTTAGAAACATAACCCCCTTTTGCGGATCTGTCATCCAACAAAAGGGGATTTTATTATTAGGTTTAAATCTTCTATCCTCATGGAGACAATTTTTTTCCCAATCCATTGAGGAATTAATTGGCTCGGTTGTTAACATGATTGCCTTCGAACCCTAGAGAAACATCTCGTGAAATAGTGCTGAAACCAGATATGTATGCTTCAGTCATGGGAAATTACCATGTCCTTGTTATTTTCATGAGCCTGACGTGTATTGAGATCACACATCTTGCTATCGCCTATTGACAGCGATACTTATTGTGATCAGGCAGATAATCTCATACATCACTAAAAGCAAACCCATTATTGAAATGGATGTGTAAGTGAAGACGAAGGACGATAAAGAAGGACCTACTATTGCCCCGATGCTTCCGGCTGCGACGAGGTACATCACTAGCGATTCATTTTTATAGGTGGTCGCCCCGTGTTCCACTATCAATGGCCATATCGGTCCTGCTCCAATTCCGATGAGGGCTATGATGATGATCATGATGGCAGGATGAGTCCGTTCACTGGTGAGCATCAAAGCGACGACTGTGACCAACAACATGATCGATTGTGCGATCAGGGGAATCTTCGTGCTCTTTTTATTAAAGAACGTATACACCAATCGTGTGGTCGCTAATCCTATCCAAAATGCCGTGAGATACAGCGATGCATTTCCCGTGCTCGTATTCCTTGCTTCTTTGAGAAATGTCGGAAGCCAATTGGCAATGACACTTTCCATGAACACATAGCTGACCATAGCTGTAAAAAGCCAAGCAAAACCTTTGTGGCTTGGTTCGGCATGTAGTGATGTACTACCTATCGTTTCATTAGCAGAACGTGAATATACTGGATTTTTATCAGGAGAGAACACCAGATAAAACACAAGCAAACCGATTGCAATGGCAAAACCACCGACTGTCCTGCCAATTACAGGAATGGCAACACCTGCATTGATTGCGATTCCTATGATCAAAGGAGCAGAAAAAGCTCCCAGAGCATAAAAGAGCTGTGAGGAATAGATCATGTTTCCATTCTTGGAACTCTCTGCCAAAAGAGCCGTTCCTATCGATTCCATCACTCCTCCACTGAAACCGATGAGCATCATGAGTAGCAGTAGGCTTACAAAATTTATCATTGCACCTATGAAGAATATTCCGATTGATCCTGCTAGCAAAGTGATGATCATGATTGCTCTCAACGGGAGTTTCTTGGTTGCATGCAATTTCCCTATGCCAACCGAACCGATGGCATATGCTACATACTGAGCAAAAAAAATTACACCGAAGTTCCCCGAAGGTATGCCAAACCGTTCTGAAAACCATGTTACAAAAGCAGGGAAAGTGTTGATGGTGATGGCAAAACCGGCAAGGCTGATGATAAGGCCAATATTTCTTCGTGTATTCATTGTTCTGTCGTGCTCCACATATCTTGTAGTGTCCAGTATATACAAAGACCGTAAAAAGGTAAGGCTTATCCGGATCGGAATCTTCAATTTCATCATGCCTGACTCATATAGGTTTATTCCTACATGCAGCTACATGTTCCGCCTCCGTTCAATTGATACTGTGGGATAATCGCCCAATCAATTATTCAACATCAAAATTGTAATTAATTCATAACTATACGAAGATGGCAAAACATGATAATGTGCTTTTAATTCATTGATTTATGGAGATTATTAGTAACCGATGCGTTTTACTGGTCCCCTTCGAATCAACCCAAAAATCGTAATCCTGTCATTGATTGTTCTCATCATCACCATATGCATGGCTATTCCCGCCTATATCATATCGAATTATCACCATAATTTTGTAATATCTGAACTGCAAAAACGTGCTGAGGGGATAGCTGCCAGTATCGCGATCCAACTACAACATGCTGCTCCGTCTTATAAGAATCTGCTGGTCTATGATACCGCAAAAGAGCTCCCTCCCGATGATTATGAATTCTATCAAAAGATGAACCATAGTTTGTCCCTGACCATGGCAGAGACACATGCCGATTACATATACACGGAACAGTGGATCGATGAAGCCACTATTGCGTATATCCTTGATGGAACTGATCCGGCTGGAGATGATTTTTCATCTCTTAAAGAACGCGATGTGATGGATACAATCGAACGGAATGCATTTCTAAATCAGACAACCGCTTC
>JAAYIV010000152.1 GCA_012523305.1 Spirochaetales bacterium | reverse complement strand
TACGTATTGGATTCGGTTAAAAGTGTGATTCTCTTTGACAAAACAGTACAATTAGGATATCATTTATCTAAGATATCAGTAATACAAATTAAATTATTTTATGAAGAAAATAATTGATATCAACTAGAGGAGAAAGAGCCATGAAGAAATTTGTAGTAGCACTGCTATTGACCGTAATGGTTGTAGGCATGGTGTCGGCACAGGGCGTTCAGGAAGATCCCTTGTTGGCCAATTACCCCGATAAGGCGATTACGCTTATCGTTCCCTGGGGCGTAGGCGGAGCTTCCGACCTGCTCATGAGGGCGATTGCAAACGTGTATCCGAAGTATGCTAACGGACAGCAGCTGATTATCAAGAACGTAAATGCCGCTGCGAGCGTACAGGGCGTTGTTGAATACACCGGATTGAGACCTGATGGTTATTCGCTTCTTTTCTGGGCCACTGCACAATCGATCAAGACCCAAATGACAAAGACTCCGTATGAAGCGCTTGATTTCAAACCGATCTTCGCAGCTGTGAATGATAGCCCGTATATCCTCGTTCATGCCGATTCTCAGTTCAAGACCCTGAAGGATCTTGTTGATTACGCGAAAGCGAATCCCGGCAAGCTTACTATCGGGAACTCAGGTTCCGGCGGCGGAAACCACCTCGCGGCACTGCAGTTCGAAATTGCTGCCGGCATCAAGGTAAACCATATTCCGTATGGTGGTGGTGCCCAGAGTGCCCAGGCTACCTTGGCCAAGGAAGTCGATTGCTCAATGAACGTCCCTGCAGAAGGATTGACCAACGTTGAAGCAGGCCAATTGCGCCAGCTTGCTGTGTTGAGCAGAGACACGATGCCAACCTTCCCCAATACTCCGACTGCCAAGGCACAGGGTGTTGATGCCGTAAACGAACAGGCTCGCGGTATTATGATTCATCGTAACGCTCCGGTTGGAATGGCAGAGAAGCTCGAAGTTATTTTCAAACAGTGTGTCGAAGATCCTGAATTTATCGAACAGCTCAAGACATTGAAGATGAACCGCCAATGGCTCACCGGTGCCGAGTATGAAGAGTTGATCAAGACCGAGATTGATTTGTACAAGGGAATTATCCAAACAAATAAACTTGGGGATCGCTACTAGGTGTTCCTGGATTCGAAACTATGAATTGCACGCTCTCCGGCACGGGTTACCGTGCCGGAAGTGTATGTAAATCAATTATTGGAGAAACATATGACCCCAAAAGCCGACTTTTACTCCGGAATAGGGATAGCAGTATTCTCGGCAGTATTTTTTATCTTATCAGGGACGTATCCCGCTTCAGAACAAGGACTCGGTCCAGGTGGTTTCCCGAAAATCGTCACCGGAACGATGTTTTGTCTAGGTGTTTTATTATCGATCAATTCATTTATCAATATGAAACGGGGAATGAAGGACATTGTGAAACTCAACGGCAAAGATATGTTGCAGGTGCTCATCCTGGCAGCAGCCTTTCTCGCATACATAGTTGTCATTAAGTATCTGGGATACGTGATATCTACCCCATTGTTCCTCTTTTTGTTCCTCTATCTCTACGGCGACAGGAAATGGTTGCGCATGGTCTTGGTCTCGATCATCGGCACGGCGGTAACCTTCGTATTATTCAAGTATCTCTTCCAGATATACTTGCCCGAATTCTACTTTTTCTAGGGGGGGGAACCATGCAAGATATATTGATGGGATTGGTTGATACATTCCAACCGATGACAATACTTGTGATGTTCATCGGAATAATCGGCGGTATTATCATCGGTGCGATTCCGGGCATGAGTGGCTCGATGGGGATTATCCTACTGCTTCCGCTCATCTATCGATTGGACACGATTCCCTCGATGGTCGTATTGGCAGCCATGTTCTGCGGGTCGATGTATGGCGGAAGCGTTTCCGCAATCCTGCTACGAACACCGGGAACTCCTTCCGCTTCGGCGACAGTAGTCGATGGCTATCCGATGGCTCAAAACGGACAAGCTGGCAAGGCGCTAGCCACTGCCTGTATCGCAAGTGCTTTTGGTGGATTGGTAAGCGGAATCTGTTTGTTGTTCATCGCACCTCAGCTGGCAAAGGTCGCGTTGAGTTTTCAAGCTCCCGAGTTCTTTGCTTTGGCAATTTTCGGTCTTACGCTCATGGCAAGCTCTTCATCCGCAAGCACTATCAAAGGTCTCGTAAGCGGTTTCTTCGGACTGTTGTTGTCCACCGTTGGCGTGGACCTCATCAGCGGCAATATGCGTTTTACTTTCAACTCTATTAAACTGATGGGCGGTTTTAATATCCTTCCGGTGCTGGTCGGGATCTTCGCATTCGCCCAGGTATTTCTCGACTTATCAAAGAAAGATGAAGATACGGTGGTTCAAAAAACAGGCAGTTTGCGAAGTATGCTCCCAAATCGGAAAGAAATGAAAGCGATACTCCTTCCAATGATCGTCGGTTCGGTTATCGGCGTTTCCATCGGTATTATTCCCGGTACCGG
>JAAYIV010000151.1 GCA_012523305.1 Spirochaetales bacterium | reverse complement strand
TGAAACGATCGTCGGGGATTATCCTGGTCAAGAAAAGGAGGAATCCCCGAAGCGGCAATTTTATCAAACAGCCACTGTTCTTTTCGATACAGGTAAATGACAGAACCACTTTGTTTCATGAGGTCTACCAATCGGGCGTTGTCGCATGCACCCCCTCCGGTAGCCATCACTAGATGTCCGCTTGTCGTGTCATGTGCTTCAAGTGCTTCTCTGATCGCACGATACTCCACTTGCATGAATCGTTCTTTGCCGATGTTCGAAAATAAATCACGGACACTCGTATCTGAGCTTTGGGAATAGGGAAGCAATAGATTGTCTGAATCGATGAATTTGATTTGTTGCTTCGTTGAAAGATACGTAACTGCGAGCGAACCGAGAAGACTTTTCCCGCTGTGTTTGATTCCCGTGATAAAACATATTGCCATGCAGGACCCCGCTATTCGTCAAAACGTTCGACCCATTCCAAAGGATACAACGTTCCCGACTCTTGCCGTGAACTGCTTGTAACAGCATCCAATTGTCTTTTTGCCTTACGTCTCATTCGTTTGAGTTCGACCTTTTCCATATAACGGGATTCGTAAAGATTTTTCTTCGTATCGATCAGTTGTTGGTTTACGGGCACCACTGACTTCAATGCGTACCTGAAGACAATGATCATGGTATACCATAACAGGACGATGATGAGCGGGACGATTTCGCGTACGCTCCTGTCCGGACTGATGGTTACCCGATACGTATCAGTAGCTATACCGGTTAGGACTTGTACCAGCGGGTCGATGCTTATATAGAAAAACACTACCGAAAGGATCAATGGGATAATCCAAAACCAGCCCTGTCGTGAGAATACGAAGCGTAGGCAAGCGGTAATTGATAGAAAACAGAGCAATGTGGTACTCGTAGCAACCAACAGGATCATCATAACCCATGTCCTTCTCGTAATGGAAAACCGTTTCCAAACATGATATCATGTAGAAAAGCGTTAGGGAAGGGAGGTGTCGATGCAGGTGAAATCTTCTTTGGTGAATGGGTTGAGTCTCCAACAGATGCAGACGCGCCGTTCAAAACGGGGTAGGGACATCAGGGGTGAATTCTACCGAGATACGACCGCAATCATCCACAGCTCTTCCTTTCGCAGGTTGAAACACAAGACCCAAGTATTTTTTGCTCCGAGTAACGATCATATCTGCACACGGATGGAACACGTGTTGCATGTGGCTTCGATAGCCACCGCAATCTGCAGAGGATTGCGACTTGATACCGAATTGGCGTGGGCTATCGGAATGGGTCACGATCTTGGCCATACGCCTTTCGGTCATGTGGGCGAACAGATTTTAGATATGCTCATGAAAAAACATGGTCTCGGATCATTCGAACATGAGATCAATTCATTGCGGATTGTTGATTTCTTGGCAGAACATGGCAAAGGTTTGAATCTGACATATGCGGTCCGTGATGGTATTGCCACCCACAATGGCGAAGTATTCCAACGTTCGATCAAGATTGATCCGGTGGTGCGGCATCTGGACAGTAACATATCACAACGAGATGCGTTGCCTTCGACCTGGGAAGCAGCCGTAGTACGATTTTCTGATCAGATTGCCTATCTGGGGCGTGATTTCGAAGATGCTTGCCGATTGGCAATAATCGATAGCGATTCATTACCCGATAATGTCGCGAGAACATTGGGGCGACGGAACGGAGAAATCATCGACACGTTGGTCAATGATATCGTAGACACTTCCAATGCTGAACAAGGGGTATGTTTTTCTGAAAAAGTCTTTGAAGCCGTCAATGAAATGAAGGAATTCAATTACAACAATATCTACAAGTCCCCGCTGCTTCAGGGATATGGGAAATATTTTACCCGTTTGCTTTGCCTGATTGTCGATTATCTGAAGCAGTTGTTAGAAAGCAACGGTATGGATGAAGACCTATACAAGGAAGAACGCAACATGCTGGCCGTTGGTTTTTACCATTATTTGGCAGAAATGAAAGATTCGTATGAAAACCACGACGGGAACCTAGATAGGCTGGTGTTCGATTATATAGCTGGAATGAGCGACAATTTTTGTCTGGATTGCGCTAATGAAATACTTAAGCCAGAACACCTTAATGACCGTATCGAGCAATCACTGACAGGCAAATGGTTTGATGTGAGATAAACTTATTATTCCATATTATTCGTGATGCGTTCGATTTCTTGGATGAATTGATCAACATTATCGAACGCCCTGTATACCGAAGCAAACCGGACATAGGCGACGGTATCAATTCGATACAACTGTCGTAAAGCGGCCTCACCGATTGCGGCGGATGAAATTTCTCGTTTTGCTCCTGCTAGGATTTGCACCTCATCCTCGATGTCCTGAAGCACTTCTTCGATTTTTTCCTGCCCAATATTGCGTTTTTCGGTCGTGATCCTAATACCACGTTCAATCTTTCGGATATCGAACGGCTCACGTCTTCCGTCGCGCTTAACAACCATGAGCGGTTTTTCTTCAATACGTTCATAGGAAGTGAACCTATAGCCACAGGAAAGGCACTCCCTTCGCCTTCGAATCGTGGATCCGCTACTATTCTGACGTGATTCCAGCACTTTATCATTTGTCTGGCCGCAATGGGGACATAACATGGTAATTTCTCCCTTGAAGAGTAACTCGTACTATAGCATATAATTGAACCATTGCATATGAGAAAGTATATTTTTCTACAATATGCAATGGAATGTACAATCTAGTGTTAAAATTGAAAATTTGTCTAAATAGTAGTTTTATTGTTACAAAATTGTTAAGATATATGGTAAAATGTGACTATAAAAACGAGAAATGAGGTGCGTATGGAATCGGTCAGCAATTGTGTGAAACAAATTATTGATAGGACTCCATTTTTGTATGAGATGCTCATCCAGGGTATTCTCAGTTATAGCAACTATGCTCAATCCATCATGCCGACGGTGCGGCAGATGCATGGACGCGAAGTAAAACTTTCAGCGATTGTGATGGCCATACGACGGTATGCCGAAGAATTGCGCAAGAAAGAAGCTGAACAGCAACCGAGCAACCTAAAGTATGAAATCATCATGAAAACCAATATTTTTGATCTGAATCTGGTAAGAAACGATAGCATCATGGCGAAATTAGGTAAATTGTACGATGCGGTCTCTCCCTCTAAAGGTGATTTTCTCAATGTTACGTTAGGCAGTCATGAAGTAAGCCTGTCGGTAAGTGAAAAATATCGGCCGCTGGTTGAGGATTTGGTTCGAGACGAGCAAGTATTGCATCAGATGGGAGACCTTGTCGCATTATCATTGGTGTTTTCAGGAGATTTCATGTCAACACCGGGTATCGTGTATGAAGCTGTGCGAAAACTGGCATGGGAACAGATAAATGTAAATGAGATTATCTCGACGATGAACGAATTGACATTCGTCATACGGCGGGATGATTCGATGAAAGCGTTTGCCGTGCTCCAAAGTTTCCTCGACGGGGGAGGCTTGTCGTGAAATTACTCGTTGTCATAACCGGACAGGTCGATAGCGGAAAAACCACCAAACTGAACGCTCTCTGTTCTCGGATGGATACGCTAGGTTTACAAATCGGAGGCATAACTCAAACGGTTCCCATCCCCGGTATCAAAAAAAACGATTACCTGATTAGTGATCTTAGCACAGGAATCGTAAAGACTTTGATGAGCGTTCACGAGACTCCCGGTTGGTTAAGACGAGGAAGGTTCTGGATTGATTCGTCGGTATTCGATTGGGCTAACGATGCAATCGAACATACTATGGCCACTTCTGATGTGCTGGCGTTCGATGAGATCGGCCCCATAGAACTTGAAGGCTGGGGGATGGCAAAATCATTCAATCAAGTGATACACTCGTTCAACGGAATCATTATCACAGCGATCCGCAGTGCCCTATTGGATCAGATCGCCACAACTTTCAAGCTGGCGATAGGTAAAGGTATTGTCGCTGACAGTACTACCTCGATCGAAGCATTGTACGCATCTGTACTCCAGAGGTTGGAATGAACGAACTATTATGGGCTTTGATGCTCGTTTTGAACTTTTCAGCAATAATGTTAAGCTTTAGGTTATGGGGCAAAATCGGATTGTTCATTTGGATACCTATATCGGTGATCATCGCGAACATCCAAGTGACAAAAACGATCCAATTGTTTTCGGTCGAGGCGACACTTGGCAATATCGTCTATGCCACCAGTTTTTTAGCTACCGATATCCTTAACGAATGCTATGGCCGGAAAGAAGCTGCCAGAGCGGTAGGAATAGGATTTTTTGCATTGATAGTCATGACCGTCTTGATGAATGTCGCGATTATCTTCATACCGGCCGAATCTGATATCGTACAAGATAGCCTTAAGACAATCTTTTCGTTGATGCCACGAATTGCGGCTGCGAGCCTTGTGGCCTACTTGGCATCGCAAGCCCACGATATTTGGGCGTTTGAGTTTTGGAAAAAGATAAGACCGTCACGTAAATGGTTGTGGCTACGTAATAACGCGAGTACGATGGTGAGCCAGCTAATCGATACGCTCCTTTTCACTCTCATTGCGTTTTACGGAATTTTCCAATGGTCCGTCCTATGGCAAATTATGCTTAGCACTTACGTCCTCAAATGGGTCGTGGCTGTGTTAGACACACCGTTCATGTACCTTGCCACGAAATGGCATATCGAGAAAAAAGATGGATTTCTGCAACAGTCTTAATCGCACTCAAGAGGAGGAAGCATCTTTGCGATCGATTCGATACCTTTTTCAGTACCGCAAATAACAATTCCTTTGAAAGGTTTACGTTCTACGAGCAATCTGTGATCGTATGCAAACTGTCTTCCATCTGCGTAACGCACAGCGAATCCGCAAGCTTCGAGCAACGCATGGGCACCGACCATGTCCCAAGCAAAACAGGGCACTGCGATAGCTCCTTGGATATGCGAATGAATCAGTATCGAGACCATATGAAGAATATTTGATCCGTAGCACCGGATCTTCCCCCGAAAACAACTGAAATCCAAATGACGGGGAGAATTGGATCCCATAGCGATCTGTCGAGGTTCGTCCTTATCAGTATCCACCTTGAAAATTTGTCCGTTCAACAACACCTTTTTTCCCGGATCTTGACGGAAAAACAATCCTTGATCCCTTGAAAGTCCGAATCGAGGCGCATTTACCATGGCTCCGACACACTTATGGTTGCGATCCAGAATCCCGAGGGAAATACACCATGCCGGGGAACCTTGGCTATATACATCCGTACCGTCGATAGGGTCGAGTACAAAGGTCATCTCAGCATGATCATCGAACTCATTCAAAGACTCTTCGGTGACGATATTTGCTTCTGGGAATAATGTACGTATTACATCGCAGATGGTCGAAGATATGTACAGATCGGTGTTTGTCAACACCGACCCGTCATCCTTATATGTCCTGACTACTTCATGCTGTGTTTCGCAGGCATAATCAGCCATTTCTTCAATACATTTGGCAAGTCGGTCGTATCGATCCATTGATAAGGTTTCCTCTCTGTGATAGGGTATGTTCGCTTATGCAGACATTGATTGGTCCACGTGTGCAATCCTATCTGAAAAATAGTGATGCATACAAGGCTTTCAAATTGAATTCAACTAAAAGATGGTATGTTGAAGGCTTGGAGGGGTTCCCCCTCGCACAAGCTGTCTTGTTATATTCGCGTAACTTGGCTGGTAGGATATGGGTAATCTGTCCTACCGAAGATTCGGCAGCGGCATTATTCAAGGATATCGCTGCTTCGGGGGCTTTATGTCAGCTGCTACCTTCTTCTGGCAAACAGCTATACAGCGAATGGGAAGGCACACACCGCGAATACGAGCAACTTAAGGTACTGGGAATTATTACCGAAGAGCCAAAAACGATCGTTATTACTTCATTGCGAGCTTTCGTATCTCCTATGGTTGATATAAGTGCCTTGCGGGCAACGGCAGTCGAATTGAAGGTCAATGATCGTTTTGATCCGGCTTCAATCGCCGAACGACTGGCCGGCGGAGGTTATTTCAGATCGCCGAGCACGACGATGCCGGGAGAATTTTCTATCCATGGCGAGGTGTTCGATGTCTTTGGATTTGATGCCGATTATCCTGCTCGAATCTATGCCGATTGGGATAAGATTGACAAGATATCGTTATTCGATCCGTTAACCCAGGATACGATGAAAACGCTCGGACATCTTAAAGTACGAGTTTTAGCGGATAGCGAATCTATCCCGACAGGGTTGATAGATGGGTACTTTAACCAGCAGGACTATTGTTTCTTTGTTGGCAAAGAGCGTTTGTCAACGAGTTTCAATTCATTGATGGTTGAAGCACGTTCATTGTATCGAAGTGCATTCACTCTGGATAGAAGTGTAAAAAAACCAAACGAATTACTCTACGATTTTCCCGATTTTCTTGAACGTCAGCAGCGCTGTACGATCGTGTTGGAACTTCGGGGACAACATCCCGAAGCTTTCAAATACGACATTACCGGACCACGTTCTTATTTCGGAAATTTTGTCATGTTGAAGGAAGAACTTACGCAACTCGAACGAAACGGATATCGCGTTACCATATTCGCAGGAGGAGAAGTACAACGAACCCGCCTTGCTTCGATGCTTAATAAATTCGAGTCGCTTGACATAGTTCCGTTTGAAATCAGCGCTGGGTTTTCCATATTATCAGAAAGAGTGGTGGCCATGTGCGACCATGAAATCTTCGGCAGACGCAAGATTATTGCAAAAACCCTTCATAAAGTCCAAACAAGCCCGCTTGATTCTTTTGTCGACCTCAATGAAGGCGATTATGTCGTCCATGTGAATTATGGGATCGGCCAATTCTTGAAGATTGACAGGGTCAGCGTCTCAGGGAAAGAGCGGGATTACATCAAGATCCAGTACGCCCAGGAAGAAACCTTGTATGTACCCATAGAGCAGGCAAACCTCATCCAACGCTACATAGGCAGTGAAGGAAGCGCGCCTAAACTCGACAGGCTCGGCGGTCAAGGGTGGGAGCATAAAAAAGCCAAAGCCCGAAAATCAGCTGAAGAGCTGGCTGCCCGTTTGATACAACTCTATGCGAGGCGAAAAAGCAGCAAAGGCTTCCCATTTCCAAAAGATACTGATTGGCAACTCGAATTCGAGGCTTCCTTTCCTTTTGAAGAAACTGAAGACCAATTGACCTGCATAGATGATATAAAGCGAGACATGGAGAGTCCCGTGGTAATGGACCGACTCGTGTGCGGAGATGTCGGGTACGGCAAGACGGAGATAGCGTTACGGGCGGCATTCAAGGCGGTGATGGCGGGCAAACAAGTCGCTTTTCTTGCTCCGACTACAATTTTGGCGGAGCAACACCACGACACGCTTGTCCAGCGCCTCGGACAATTTCCGGTGAAGACAGCCGTCCTCTCACGGATGGTTGCCAAGAAAGAACAACGAGAGATACTTAAGAAAGTTTCCCAAGGATCGATTGACATTCTTGTCGGAACCCATAGGATTTTGCAGAAGGATATCGTATTCAAGGAATTGGGATTGCTTATCATTGACGAAGAACAGCGTTTCGGAGTCAAGGACAAAGAACGAGTCAAGGAGTTGAAGAATAACATTGATTCCATTGCCCTTTCGGCCACACCCATCCCGAGAACACTGTATATGTCATTATTGAAAATCCGTGACATGTCGTTACTTACCACGCCTCCGGTACAAAGAAGGCCGATCAAGACGATCATAAAAGAGTATGATTTGGGTCAAGTGGAAGCTGCCATCAAATTCGAGCTTGCCCGGAACGGACAGGTGTTTTACCTCCATAATCGAATCGATACACTGGATCAGGTAGTGAGCATGCTAAGCCAGCAAATGCCTCACATCATCGTCGAATCAATCCACGGCCAGATGAATAGCGAAGTGATCGAAGATACGATGCGGCGTTTCGTCCATCAGGGAATTCAAGTATTGGTTTCCACTACTATCATTGAGAATGGAATTGATATACCAAATGTTAATACGATAATTATTGACAGGGCTGATCTTTATGGAGTATCTCAGCTGTATCAGTTGCGTGGAAGGGTAGGTCGAAGCGACCAAGAAGCGTATGCATACCTTTTTTACCCCGAATTGCGAGTCCTCTCGGAGATTGCCGTGAAGCGTTTAAAGGTTATTTCGGAGCATACCGAATTGGGCAGTGGCTTTAAAATCGCGATGAAGGACATGGAAATCAGGGGAACCGGTAACTTGCTAGGCAAAGAACAAAGCGGTCAGCTTGCATCGGTCGGGTTGGACATGTACCTGAGGATTTTGGATGAAGCGATCGCTACGTTGCTCAAAGAAGGCGATCAGGGAGAAGATCGTGAAGTATTCTTGGAACTTGACTATTCCGGGTTCATCCCCGATAGCTATATAGCCGAACCTTCAGTAAAATTCGATGTATATAAAAAAATCGCATCGATCCAGACCGATGCCCAACTGCAAGCGCATACTTCCGAGATGGAGGACCGGTTCGGTCCGATGCCTGAAGTCGTTTCAAATCTACTATATATCGCCGAATTGAAGATCATTTGTAAAAAATTATCGATCTACCACTTAAAGGAACGTAATGGAAAGGTCTTGGTAGAATTTTCGAAAGTGAAAGACATAGCCATCGATAAGCTTATGGAATTGATTCGGCTCGGAAACGGTTCGGTTTCCATCGATCCAAGGAAAATCAACGTGGTGACTTTCAAGACCGATGCCATATCACTGAAAGATAAGTCGCTTTTCATTCTTGAAAAACTACAACGGCTTATCTAGGGAGTATGATGGAACGAGAAAGAGTGGAGACCTTGCCGGCAGACAAGAAGCGCTCGGTGAAATCATTTGTCTTGCGATCATCGCGATTGGCATCTTTTCAAATAGAAGCCCTAGAACACTATAGCGATCAATATGCGATTCGTTTTTCAGGCCAGAAGATCGATTACGGTCAACTGTTCAATAATAACAATCCGATAATTATTGAAATCGGATTCGGGATGGGACAGGCCACATTTGAACTCGCCAAGAGGTTTCCCGATAAAAATTTTATCGGGATCGAAGTATTTCTCAACGGTTTTGCGAAACTGCTTCACCAAGTGGGAAGCAATGACATCCAAAACCTGCGTCTGATACGTTTTGATGCGGTCGAGGTGCTTGAATCAATGATACCGGATGCTTCGATAGAAGGCTTTCACATCTTCTTTCCCGATCCTTGGCCAAAGAAAAAGCACTTTAAACGGAGGTTGATCCAAGAGCCTGTTGCCAAATTATTATCAACCAAGCTCGTTAAAAACGGTTATGTCTATTGCGTGACCGATTGGGAGCCCTATGGGCTTCAGATGCTTGAGGTTTTTGACAAGATACCTGAATTTACTAATCCCTATAATGGCTTTGCCGATCCTGTCGAATGGCGTCCTACCACAAGCTTTGAACGCAAAGGATTGGCAAAACAGCATCCAATTTGCGAAGTGTGGGTACAACGTATCTGAAATACCGATGATAAAAGAGGCCACCTCGCGGTGGCCTCGGTACATAACAGGATGTCTCTATTCTTCGCGAGCGGCTTTGGCAGCCTTGATGACTTCGTCAGAAATCCGTCCGCTGATCGATTCGTAATGGTCGAACTCAAGTTCGAATGAGCCGGTACCGCTTGTCATCGATTTAAGGTCGATGGCGTAGTTGAGCATCTCGGCTTGGGGAACTTCAGCTTTCACCATCTGGATACCGCCGCCAAAATCTTCCTGGCCTAACACTCTTCCGCGTTTGCCGCTCAAGTCACTAAGGATATCGCCAAGATATTGATCTTCGACATAGACATTGAGTTTCATTATCGGCTCGAGCAGGACCGGGCCTGCCTTTTCGAGAGCAGACTTCATTGCGCCCTTTGCAGCAAGCCTGAATGCCATTTCAGATGAGTCTACCGGGTGCTCCTTACCGTCAACGATGGTGATACCTACATCAACGATCGGATAATATGCCAAGAAACCTTCACCCATCGCATCCTGTAGCCCTTTTTCGATACCGGGCATGTAGCCTTTGGAAACAGAGCCACCCTTGATGGCGTTGGTGAACGAATAGAATTGGCCACGTTCGATGGGTTCGATCTCTATGACGACCTTTCCGTATTGGCCATGTCCGCCGGATTGTTTCTTGTGAGCATATTCCACAAGACCCGATTTCTTGGTAATCGTTTCCCTGTAGGCGACCCTCGGGAGTTTTGTCTGGATGGAAATCTTCTGCTTTTCCATGACTTTCTCGAGAATCATGTTGATGTGGCGTTCTCCCATGCCTGAGGCTACGAGTTCCTTGGTCTCTTCATCGAAATTGAGGTGGAAGGTAAGGTCTTCTTCGGTAATCCTATGAAGGGCTTCGTTCATCTTGTCCTCAGATTTCTTGTCTCCGGCACTGATGGCCAATGAATAGGTTGGATCGGGAAATTTCAACGGAGCGAAGACAAACCCAGCATCCGCAGCATTAAGTAATGAAGCGTTTGTCGAAGCGATGTTGCTCTTTGCAACCACGCCGATATCCCCGGCTCCGAGGCTATCGGTATCGATCAATTTCTTGCCGACTACACGATATAGCTTGCCAAATCGTTCTTTCTTGCCTATCTCGGGGTTATATAGATCGGTATCGCCTGAAATCGTGCCTTGTACCACTTTGAAGAAACACAATTTCCCTGAATATTGGTCGATCGTGGTTTTAAACACATATCCCGCGGCAGGACCTTCTTCGGTAATTTCGAGGGTATCTTCAACATTTTCTTTGGTTATGAAATCTTTGGCACCAACAGGACTAGGAAAATTATTTTTGATAAAATTCAACACGCTGATGATTCCCGAACCCTTCAGCGAACTACCGCTGAACACGGGAACGATCCGATTATCTTTAAGACCTTCGCGTAAACCACGACGAATATCATCGATTTCAAGAGTCCCTTCATCAAAATATTTTTCCATCAGATCATCGGCTCCTTCAGCGGCGGCTTCGATCAGTTGGATAACATATTCTTCGACCATATCGTCATACTCCGCAGGAATATCGGTAACGGTTTCCTTACCGGAAGGATTGATGACGTATGCTTTCTTTTCAATGAGGTTGATTACTCCTTTGAATTGATCGCCTGTTCCCATCGGAATGGTCACCGGTACAAGGGTGACATGGAATTGCTCTTTGATATGATTGAACGCTTTTTCAAAATCCGCTCGTTCGCGATCCATCTTGTTGATGAAGATTGCTCTTGGTTTGTTTCGTTCGTTAAGGCGTCTCCACAATTTGATTGTTTCGATCTGGGCTCCGTCTCGGGCATCGACCGTAACGATAGCCGATTCACAGGAACGGAATGCAAGAATTACCTCTCCGATAAAGTCAGCGGTTCCCGGGGTATCAATCATGGTGAAGGTTTTGTCTTCCCATGTGAAACTCGCCAAGGAGCTATGGATGGAAATCTTGCGGGCGATTTCTTCTTCCGTGTAGTCGCTGGTCGTTTTTCCCGATTCGATTGATTCGGCCCGGGAAATGACTCCACTGTAAAACAACATCTGTTCCAACAATGAGGTCTTCCCGGTACCGTTGTGGCCTACGATGGCAACATTCCTCAACTCAGTACTGGATACGCTCATAATCCCTCCTATCGATTCGATTCTATGCATATGTTTCGGATACTCAACGGATATCCTAGAACAGCTAGGCTGTTATGTCAAACCTTTTGCTTAGCAACCACGAGAAATTTTTTCCAATGGATTATGTGATTAAGAACTTAGCGATGCTGCAATTGTATCGGCAAGTTCTTCTGCACGTATATAGGTCCTCTCTTGTTTCTCGACTCGGTGGTCGTCATCGGCACTGATGCCCATGTATCCGATGAAATCCATGTCGAGGTAATTGCAGACCTCTTGGAATTGCTCCCTTATCAACCGATACTGCACTCCTGTCTCTTCTTCGCCACCCGTAGTCACCACGACAAGTTTCTTATGCTTGAACTCGCTAATATCGAGAGCGTAAAACCTGTCGACAAAGGTTTTCAGCTGTGCGCAGACTCCCCACCAATATACCGGGCTCGATAGTACGATGAGATTTGCACCTCGTAGCAGGGGATACATCACTGCCATGTCGTCCCTTTGGATACAACCTTGGCCGATTCGCTTGCACATATCGCATCCTTTGCACGGATTGATATTCATCTCACGCAAGTATTTGGTCACCACCGTCGTATCATTGCGCTTGGAAACGATACTTTCAATTAATTTCCCGGTGAGAGCGATCGAATTAGAATTTGTCCGCGGACTGCCATGGGCGACAAGAATTTTTTTCATATGCCACTCCTTTTGTATCATTGATCACCTTTCGGTGCGAAATGAGAGAATTCCATCGTAAAAGTTCCGCGACCTTGCGTCGAGCTGCGTAAGGCAGTGGAATATCCAAATAATTTTGCCAACGGAGCTTTTGCGATGATATGGTCGGCCAGGGTCCTGCTTTCCAAACTATTGATGATTCCTCCGCGGGCGGTAAGGCTTCCCATCACTTCACCGACATATTGGGAAGGAACGACGATGTCGACCCTCATGATCGGTTCCAGCAATACCGGGCTCGCTTCCCTACAGGCTGTTTCCATACAGATCGAGGTAGCAGCTTCAAATGCGAACGGTGTTGAAAACAATTCGCTATATCTTACCGACTCGAGGACGACTTCCATGTCGATGATTTCATAACCGAACTTTATCCCCGACCTCACAGAGTTTTCGACTCCGCGGCGAATCGCATCGAATAAGTCTTGGCCCATGGTCTTTTCCGGTACCAACGAACGATATTTGATACCCGAACCGGTGGCAAGCGGCTTTACCGTAAGAGTGACGGTCGCATTGTTTTCTTTTCCAGCCAAGATCTTGCTGAAAGCTTCGGTTATAGTAATGCTTTTGGTGATGGTCTCCCTATAAGTAACTTGCGGATTGCCGACGCGCGCATCGACTTTCATTTCCTTGGTCAATCGTGTCACCAATACGTCCAGATGTAACTCTCCCATTCCAGAAATCACCAACTGCCCGGTATCGGTATGTTCTTTCCAAGTGAAGGTCGGATCTTCCTGACTTAATATTTGCAAAGCATCTTTGAGCTTGTCTTGGTCGCTTAATGTTTTTGGTTCGATCGCCACAGAGATCACGGGTTCGGGGAACACCATGTTTTCCAAAAGAATCTGGGATCCTTCGCTGCCGATGGTGTCTCCTGTCTGTGCGTTCTTGAACCCGATGACTACTCCGATGTCTCCGGCCGCCAACTCATCGATAGGTTCGGGTTTATTGGCGTGCATGCGTACGATTCGATTGATCCGTTCGCGTTTTTTCTTCGTGATGTTGAGAATTGCCGTCCCTTTACGCAATACTCCGGAATATACACGAACGAAGCACAGCGGTCCCGCCTCGCGATCGAACTGGATCTTGAATATCAAAGCCAGCGGTTGTGCTTTCGGATCGTGTTTCACCGCGACTTCGGTGTTATGTTTGACGGTGACGCCTTTCATCGGCGGGATGTCCAGCGGGGAGGGCAAGAATCTGACGATCCCGTCCAATAAGGTTTGCACGCCGATATTCTTCAAGGATGCGCCGACGAATACGGGGACGATCTTGCGTTCGATCGTGCCTTTTCTCAAAGCCTTAAGCAGCAGGTCCTTCGGGATTTCTTCTCCTGCGAAAAAAAGTTCGGTGATCTCATCCGAATAGGCTGACACGGCATCGATGATATGTTCATACCATTGATTGGACAACTCTTCCATTTCGGATGGAATCGGTAATCGCTCCATCGTCGATCCGAATGAATTGAAGTCAAAACTGATCATGCTCTTATCGATGAGGTCGATGACACCAGAAAAATCAGACTCACAACCAACCGGCAAAAATAACGGTACGCATTCGATTGCAAATTTGGCACCGACTTGTTTGATGACGCTATAAAAATCAGCACCGAGCCGGTCCATTTTATTCACGAAAATGATTCTGGGAACCTGATAATGATCGGCTTGCCGCCATACCGTTTCAGTTTGGGGTTCTACTCCGCTGACCGCACATAGTACTGCGACAGCCCCATCAAGCACCCGTAATGAACGTTCTACTTCCGCAGTAAAATCAACGTGCCCCGGGGTATCGATGATATTGATCTTGTGATCTTTCCAGTAACAGGTGGTAGCAGCGCTTGAAATCGTGATCCCACGATCTTGTTCCTGCTCCAAAAAATCCATGGAGGCCTCGCCGTTATCAACTTCACCTATACGATAATTTTCCCCGGTATAGAACAAAATTCTTTCGGTAGTCGTTGTCTTACCTGCATCTATGTGAGCCATTATCCCAATATTTCTAATATGAGTGTCATCCATGAACATTCTTCCCCATGATATTAAAAAGTTTTATCCATCACGAGAAAAAACTGTATCATAAACGGAAGCTTATTGAAAGGTAGACCTTTACATATGCCGTGCATCCATACGTTTTACCGCCAACAGCGGACGCAACGAATTTAATACCGCCAGCAACGCGACACCGGTATCAGCGAACACCGCCGCCCATAACGAGGTGATGCCGAACAATCCCAATGCCATGACAACGAATTTTATTGAAAGCGCTCCGATGATATTTTGCAATACGATTCTCGAAGTGAGTCTTGATACTTCGATTGCGTCAACAACTTTGCTGACATCATCATTCATCACCACGATATCGGAAGCCTCGATCGCCGCTTCCGAGCCTATCGCTCCCATCGCGATTCCTACATCGGATACAGCCAACACAGGGGCGTCATTCATGCCGTCTCCCACATAAACAACAGTCCCTTTGGTTACATCCGAGCGCAACTGTTGAACTTTGATCACTTTTTGATCTGGTAATAGCTGTCCGTAGTATTCCTCGATAGATGATTGTTCAGCTATGCTCCGAACATGTTCGTTTCTGTCTCCGGAGATGATGGCAATCCTGCTGATCCCTAATCTCTGAAGATCTTCGATCGTCTCGGACACTCGCTCTTTTAGCTTGTCCCCGATTCGCAAGCTTGCCTCCACACGATTGTCGATTGCCATGTACAGTCCTTCCGGAACCATTTGTTCGTCAATTTCGATGCCGTAGGTTTCCAACATGTTCCGATTTCCCAATACGATGTGCATTCCATCTACCAGAGCTGCGATACCTTGCCCGGAATACTCTGTGATTTCGGAAGCTTGGAGCAACGGTTCCCTTGAAGCTTCAACCAAAGCTTTTGCCAAAGGGTGATGACTGTGTAATTCGACCGATGCCGCTAGCTGAAGCAATCGTTGCGTCGGATATTTGCTGTTCGGCACAGTAAAGATGTCTTGGAGTGCGAATTCACCTGTGGTGATCGTGCCTGTCTTATCAAACACTACGGTTGAAGCCTTGGCCAAACTTGAAAGATGTACCGATCCTTTGATCATCACATGCAAACGGGCAGCCGCACCGATCCCCCCGAAAAACCCCATCGGAATTGATACTACCAATGCGCAAGGACATGAAATTACCAAAAATACCAAAGAACGGTATACCCATTGTTCCGTATCAGATGTGACAATCGAGCCTATGAGAGCCATCAATACCGCACCGATCACCACGATCGGGGTATAGTAACGGGCGAAAGTAGTCACGAATCGTTCCGGTCTTGCCTTTTGTTTCGTAGCGTGTTCCATCAGATCAATGATCCTACCCGCGGTAGAATCTTCATAGGAGGCGGTGGAAATCGCTTCAAGCGGAGCTTCGCTGTTAATGCTGCCACTGAGTAACGTATCCCCTGTATTGACACGGACAGGGATACTTTCACCGGTCAGGGCTTTCATGTCAATCAATGACGTTCCCTTCGTGACAACGGCATCGAGGGGGATCCGCTGTCCGGCCTTTACGATGAATGTGGTTCCGATCGGCACCTGTTCAGAGGGAACATCGGTCAATCGGCCGTTTTCAAGTACATGGGTAATTTCGTTGCGCATGTCCATGAGATCTGAAATCGATATTCTAGAACGATTAACGGCATAATTCTGAAAGAATTCACCGACTTGATAGAATAACATGACAGCCACGGCTTCATGCGGTTCTCCGATCACAAAGGCCGCGATCGTTGCCAATGTCATGAGGAAGTATTCGTCAAAGATGTTTCCGCGTGCAATGTTTCGAAGGGATTTCAGTACGACATCATACCCTGAAACCACATATGATCCGATAAGGATGAAGAACTGGAACGAACTTTCAACAAAGAAAGAAATGCCAAGAAATACCAAGGCTATGCCGAAACGGATGATGGTAAAAACATCGAGTGACGGTCGTTTCATCCGATAGCCAGGCGTGTTTGTTTCGGTTGTCAGTTTCACATCCGGTTCGACGGACATTACTTTTTTTTCAATTTGATTCCATGCCGAAAGAACTGATGCTTCATCGGTACTGATGGTCACATGCAATCGTTTCGCCATGAAATCGAGCGATACGGTATGTACCGAATCAAGCTTTTGCAAGGTCGATTCAACCTGTGAAGCACAGGCTGCACAATCAATACCTTCTATCTTATATGTTCTGTAGAAAGAGTTTGCCATTAATACCTTCTTAAGGATAACATGAATATATGATCATATGATAATATATTAAGATCGTTGATTCTTGTCAATACAAGAATACAAGACTTGTCGAAAGCTGAACATTATTGCATCATAGGCAACACAGAGGAGAAGCATGCATGGCCATCTATTTTGAAGAACCGTCCAGAACCTTTTCGGAATATCTGTTGATTCCGAATTTCACTTCGAAACACTGCGTGCCTTCGAATGTCGATTTACAAACACCGTTGGTACGATTCAAGTTAGGTGAGCACTGTAGGCTCAAAGCGAATATACCGTTGACATCCGCGATCATGCAGTCAGTGAGTGATGACAAAATGGCGATAGCTTTGGCCAAAGAAGGAGGAGTTTCCTTTATCTTTGCATCGCAAGCAATTGAAAAGGAAGCCCAGATGGTTGCAAGGGTGAAATTGCATAAGGCAGGATTCGTTACGAGCGATTCAAACATCAGACCCGGGCAAACACTCGCAGATATTCTCGCATTGAAGCAGAAAACGGGGCATTCAACCGTGGCGGTCACCGATGACGGCAGCGCAAACGGGAAATTGCTGGGTATCGTCACAAGCCGCGATTACCGGATTTCGAGAATGCCGTTGGATACTCAGGTGGGTACATTCATGACTCCATTGTCAGAGTTGGTGTTCGGTACCGAAGACCTAAGCTTATCCGAAGCCAATGACATGATATGGGACCACAAGCTCAACGCACTTCCGATAGTCGATGCTACGGGAAACCTCAAGTACATCGTGTTCAGAAAAGATTACGATACACATAAGGAACATCCTCTGGAGCTTCTTGATACTTCTAAACGCTATATCGTGGGCGCTGGTGTCAATACACGGGATTATCATGAACGTATTCCGGCTTTGGTGGCGGCAGGGGCTGATGTGCTTTGTATCGATTCGTCCGACGGATTCAATGAATGGCAGGCGATGACGATCGATTTCGTCAAAAGCAACTATGGTGATTCGGTAGCGATCGGGGCAGGTAATGTGGTAGATAAAGATGGTTTCAATTACTTGGCTGATGCGGGTGCCGATTTTATTAAAGTCGGAATCGGCGGCGGTTCGATTTGTATCACGCGCGAAACCAAAGGTATAGGACGCGGTCAAGCTTCCGCGTTGATTGAAGTCGCCCAGGCTCGGGATCAATACCTGAAAGAAAAGGGAATATATGTTCCGATATGTTCCGATGGTGGGATTGTGTACGACCATCATCTCTCGTTGGCTTTGGCCATGGGAGCCGACTTTATCATGCTCGGGCGATATTTCGCCCGTTTCGATGAGAGTCCCACGAACAAAGTATTCATCAATGGGACATATATGAAAGAATACTGGGGAGAGGGTTCGAACCGTGCACGTAACTGGCAACGGTATGATTCGGGCGAATCGACGCATCTTGCCTTTGAAGAAGGTGTTGATTCCTATGTGCCTTATGCGGGATCGCTGAAAGATAATGTAAACATAACGCTGGCAAAAATCCGCTCTACCATGTGCAACTGTGGAGCTCTGACAATCCAAGAGCTTAGAGAGAAGGCCAAATTGACCGTGGTCTCTTCGACAAGCATCGTTGAGGGAGGAGCCCATGATGTCACTCTAAAAGACAATCGGGTTCCAAGTTCTAATAAATGAAGAAACCTCGGTTGACAAAGATACATCGCTGTGCTAGTTTCTCATAGCATCGTTTTTCGGGGGGTTAGCTCAGCGGGAGAGCTCCTGCCTTACAAGCAGGCTGTCGCCAGTTCAAATCTGGCATCCCCCAACACATGTTCAAAACCAAAGGAGAATCGTTTATTTCGGTTCTCCTAATTTTTTACCACATTGAATTCATTTCAAATAATATCTTCGATATAATAGAATTGCTTTTATATATTCTAAGCTTATGATATTGTATGTAGTCAATATTACTGTTAAACGGATTGGTGAAATTTGTGATTTGAGCTTAAGATTCCGCCGACCCATACGATACCTTTCTGTTGGCAGTCACGCTATCTCTGATGGAAGGAGCCAAGCATGTCCGATCAGTTGATACAACCTATCGTTTGTCCCAATCTTTATACCGAACGATTATTGTTACGTCCGTTTGAAGCTGACGATGCCATGGCATTGTTTGGTTGGGCATGTGACCCTGAGGTGACCAAATACCTACGCTTTCACGTCCATGAATCCATCAGCGATTCGAAACGCGTCATATCAAAATGGATTGATGATCAACGAAATCCCCCCAACTTCCATTGGGCGGTTACGTTGCGATCGACCGGCAAGGTGTTCGGTTCTATTGGCATCGCGGTAGTGAATGCCACCGACCGCTTCGGAGAAATCGGATACTGCATCGCCAAGCAGATGTGGAACCAGGGATACACGACCGAGGCCTTGAGACGTGTGTTGGAATTTGGATTCGAAGATGCAAATTTTAATCGGATCCAGGGAAACCATTCGGTTAATAACATGGCCTCCGGACGAGTGATGGAAAAAGCGGGCATGCATCGTGAAGCCGGTCCCCTGCGCGATTGGTACAAGAGCGACATCCTGGGGTTCCAAGATTGTTATATGTGGGTGGCTTTCGCCGATACTTGGCAAATTGATTGAAGGACGGACGATTCAATGGAATTGTCACATGTGGTAATCTATTTCTTTGGATATGCGATACTTGGTTATGTCTGTGAGGTACTTTATTGCTCAATCGGTGAACGCAGGCTTGTTAATCGGGGTTTTTTACACGGACCTTACCTGCCGGTCTACGGAATCGGAGCTCTTGTGGCATACTCTGTTCTGCATCGCTTCAAAACCTATCCGATACTGGTATTTTTGGCAGGACTGGTAGTGTGCTCCATAGTGGAATTTTTCACAGGTTGGATCTTGGAGAAGCTCTTTCATGCGAAGTTATGGGACTATTCATCACGGAAGGTCAATATACAAGGCAGGGTGTGCCTGTTGAATTCAGTGTTGTTCGGCCTTTTATCATTAGCGGTCATCTATATCATCCAGCCGAGATTCAGCATTGCGGTGCAACAACTGCCCGCACGATTGACCGGAGTGTCTGCCACGGTTATCTTGGTATTGATCAGCGTAGATACGACTGTTAGCGTCCAACGCATGATCAACTTCCACACATTGTTGCAGAAGGCGAAAGAACTTAGGCTTGACTGGGAAGAACGTTTGGAACGTATCGGGGAGCAATTCGTGCCGTCATCGACTGCTTATATTGAAAAAGAACTGGAGCATGTGCGTACCCAACTGAGAACTGCCGGAAGACGGATTTTAGATGCATTCCCCGGATTCACTCCTAAGAATTTGGAGCAACAGATACTTCAGGTACAAGCGTCGATAATCCAATGGAGGGCCCAACGTAAAGCATCCCGGAAGAATAAAGCAGAAAAAAAGAGGAATGATAATGAATAGTAGTTACGCCAGCAATTTATCATATGTGAAACAATTGATTGCACGTGCAGCAGAAAGTTGCGGACGAAACGGTGATGAAATCACTCTCATGGCGGTTTCGAAAACACATTCGATCGAAGCGATTAATGCTATGGCCGGATGTGGTCAGATGTTATTCGGAGAGAACCGGATCCAGGAAATAGAGAAAAAATTCGACACGGATTCCAGATCGTTTTCCTTGCATATGATAGGCCATCTTCAATCCAACAAAGTGAAAAAAGCTGTCGCTTTGGTCGATTCGATAGATTCGGTTGATTCCTTGAAATTGGCACGGCTCATAGGTAAAGCAGCCCTACATAACGGCAAGACAATTGATATCCTTATCGAGTACAATACATCCAAAGAAGAATCGAAATCAGGTTTTTTAAACGAAGATGAATACTATTCGTTTCTTGATGAAGTCGGATCGATTGAAGGCATACGGGTGAAAGGCCTGATGACGATCGGGCCGTTGAGCCCTGATGAAAAAGCGACTCACGAAGCGTTCGCCACGTTGTACCGTTTGCAACAGCGATCGATACAGCGTCATCCTGAATTGGATTTCGGTGTGTTGTCGATGGGGATGAGCCAGGATTTTGTGATCGCCATACAGGAAGGTTCTACTATGGTGCGGATCGGAACAGCGTTATTTGGAAAGAGGGAGTAATGAAACGTTTGACGGTAGTCGTCCTGTTGCTTTGTTGCCTCTCTGCGCAAATGTTTGCATCACAGACCGCAAGCGGCGTGCAAGGATACGAACCATACACCGAGGAAGAGTTTCCTCAATGGAGTCGCGAGCTAAGACGAGCTGAGACGATTTTTTTCGGTTCGTTACCAATCACCCTTACGTTTGCGTCTATCGGTTATGCCGCAGGCGTGGCGTTAGGAGCTCCGCAGTTTTCAAATGAAACGGTGGCATTATTCTCGATTGCAGCAGGTGTATCACTCATAATCGCCATAACCGATTATGTTCTCGGAGTGACAGGCAAATGAAACGGCTAGAACACGCGATCACGTTGGTCGTCGAAGGCATCGAAGGTAAAATCCGTGTCGACACTTACATCTCACAGCACGAACATTCGTTATCAAGATCAGCCATATCATCACAAGACAGTCATATAACAGTCAATGGCAAAACTTCTAAAAAAAGTAAGAAAATCAGTAATGGCGACACTGTCGGAGTGTCGTGGACTGAACAAGTGTTTGATAATATCGAAGGTCAGGACATTCCGTTACGAGTCATCTATGAGGACGAAGACCTTTTGGTCATCGACAAGCAACAGGATTTGGTGGTTCATCCTGCTATCGGAAATCCGGACGGAACATTGGTGAATGCCTTGGTGTATCGTTACGGTCTTGATTTTTTGGAAGACGATCAGCACGAGAATTCTGATTGGCCGGTTGATGAAACACGTCCAGGGATTGTCCATCGACTCGATAAAGATACCAGCGGACTGATTATCGTCGCAAAAAATCGTCAGGCAGTGGTCGCATTGTCAGAACAATTCAAATCAAGAACTGTGGTAAAATATTACATCGCATTGGTGAAAGGGACCATGGGGAAAAAACGGGGAACCATCGAAACACCGATTGGTCGTTCAACCAGCGATCGCAAGAAATTTGCAGTCCGTCCTGACGGCAAAGAAGCGAGGACCGATTATCTTGTGTTGCGCCAATTTAAAGAGTTCGCATTGGTCCGGATACGCATTTATACTGGCAGAACCCATCAAATCCGGGTTCATATGGCCAGTATAGGCCATCCTCTGATAGGAGACACGGTCTATGGCAGGCGACTTGATTGGTGTCCTGATGCGCATATGATGCTCCATTCCCGGTCGTTGGAAATCGAACATCCGCGAACCAAGGAGAGGATTCGCTTTGCAGCTGGGATGCCCATACGGTTCAAAGAGCTGATACGAGGGGCATCGCGTTCATCTCTCATGTGAGAATACTCGGATGACTGAGTTGTTGTAAATCATCAATGGCCATGGCTTCGATCAGGTCATGATTGAACATCTTCTCGATTTTTATCGTGCTTATCGTCCCGTGCCCCGGGAAAATCACAGTACGTTCATCAAGACTAAGAATGTTTCTTTTGATCCCTTTTAGCAACAATGCCCGTTCAACCACACCTGTGGTGGATCCGATGGTACCTGCGTACAAGACATCTCCGGTAAATAGGGCATTACCGATGTGGAAGACGAACGAATCGATCGTGTGTCCTGGAACCTGGAGAGCTTTAATAACAATTTCGCCGACAACTATTTGTTCATTGTCCTCTATCGCAACTACTGGAACTTCAAATAATGTAGGAGAGCCAGCATGCACTATAGGGTGGTAGATTTTCATCAAGGTCCCCAAACCTTGGTGATGGGCTGCATGGCGATGGGTGATCAAGACATGGGCGACAGTAAAATTATTCCTTTCGATCCTTTCTATCAGGTCGATGTCGATATGCCCCGGATCGATGAGTATGGCAGGACCGCCTTCTTGGGGACCGATGAGATAGGTGTTTGAATATTCCATCATTGAAAAGTGTGTGAAAACTTTCATCTCAGTGCTGCGAGAAGAGCGCCTCCTCGAAGTTGGAATATTTGAAAGAAACCGCTATACGTTCCGAGTAACGGAAATCTGTATTTTTCACATTACAGTCAATAAATTGAGAATGTTCAAGGTGGGAATTGGCAAAGTTCGAATAGTAAAGGTCGCTGGAAGAGAAATCTGTATGGCGGGCGTCGGCACCCATGAAATTGGTGTGGACTAACATCGAATCGGAAAAATCGCAATCGAGCAAGGTCGCTCCAGAGAACACGGATAACCGGGCATTGCTATGGGTGAACCTACACTGTTCGAACAGACAGAAATCGAAAAAGCATGCATTGAGACGAGCCTCTGAAAAATCGACATCATGAAAAGTGCAGCGAGAAAATCGGCATGTCGCTAACGCTGCTTTGGAGAAATCCTTGTGTTCGAACCTGGCGTCGGTAAGTACGATATCGTGTTGGAGTTCTCGAACGGTCATGATCGAACAGACCATGTCCAGAACTTCTTTCTTATCGGGGCAGTGGAGATAACAAGTGTGTTGGCCATGGGCAACATGCCTGCCACAATCTTTGATAGGGCAAGGGGTTCGACTGAACATGGCCAAACGGTACCAGAAGCGACGATGACTGTAAAGAGCATGCCAAATAATGTTGCACTTCGATGAGAATGAAGCTACATTGGCACCATGGGTGAATTTACTGGGGTGATAACACGTGGTATCAATAACATATTTTCGGTCATGCCGGAACATACTTCCTCTGAAACCGTTATGTACAATTGCAGGATCAAGGGTAAAATATTGCAGGGTATTGATATTGATTACAATCCGCTCGCAGTCGGTGACAGGGTGATCGCGCAAGCGATTTCAGCACACGAAGCATTGATTCTCGCACGTCTTGAGCGTACCAGCCGGTTCGTGCGCTGGAATGCCAAGCGTGAGTGTGACCAGACCTTGGTTGCGAATATGGATATGGTAGCAATCGTTTCATCAGTCGACGAACCGCCATTCAGACCGCGTTTTATCGACAGGGCAATCGCGTGTACCCGTAATGCCAAGATTCTTGTCATCTTGAATAAATGTGATTTATTGTTCAACAAAGACGGTGATCAACGCTTCAGGCATTATCAGGAATTGGGATTCGATACATTTGCCATGTCGGCATTTGATAAAGAAGGCATCGTTGTGTTGAAAGAATATGTGAAATTTCATACGGTAGCGTTTGTCGGACAATCGGGGGTGGGAAAGTCAACGATTGTCAATGCCTTGACCGGTGAAGGCGGACAAAGAGTCCAAGACATTTCGGGGAAATTTAACCGGGGCAGGCATACGACCAACCATGCCTTGATGATGTTTTGCGATGGATTCACTATCGTGGATACGCCTGGAGTCCGCGAATTATTGGTTCCGCATGATAATCCGACTGAACTCGCCGAGACATTTCCCGAGTTTGCCCGTTATGCGGGAGAATGTGCTTTCCAGCCGTGTCTCCACTGGCATGAACCGAATTGCCGGGTGAAGAAAGCACTGGATGAGGGCTTGATTCATCCCGATCGGTATGAAAGTTATGTCAGGATGCTCATCTCGCTCGAGGAGCGCCCTGAATCATGGGAGAGCGACAGACGCTGATGATAGTATGATTGAAAAGACATTGGAAGATTTGCAATTCAATGTGGTCTTAAGTGACTTAAGATCCCGTTGCCTTTCCGAGGAGGGGCAACTAGTTCTTGATAAAAAAGAATTTATCACAGATATCGAGCAACTGAAAAAGATGCAAGATATTGTTGAAGACATCGAATCGATCTATGCTTTGGCTGTGCCTTCCCCAGAATCGTTTCCATCGATTGCTAAGGCGATGCAAGATGTGCGCATACCGCAAAGATCGTTGGAAGGCCAACAATTATGGGATATAGCAACCTATTTGCACAGCGCGCGTATATTTGTTGAATTTTGTCATACCCCTGCGCTCCAGCAGGACAGTATCCGTCCCGCATCGACGCTGTTTGATGAATTTCCCGAGGAATTAGCCGAGCTTGGCCGTCAGTTGTTTGAAGTACTTGAAAGTCCCGGTCATGTCAAGGAATCGCATCCTGCGATACGAGCTCTGAAAAAAGAAGTTGAACGCAAGCGTTCCGAACGCCAGTCATACAGCAGCGAATTCATGCGAACCCAATACACTATCGTCCAGGGAGAGCAACCGGTATTCCGTGATGGTCGAATAGTGCTTCCCATTCGTAACGATCAAAAGGGTGCGGTCGAGGGTTTTGTTCATAGTACCAGCGCTTCAGGAGCTACCGTATTTGTCGAACCGTTCAGATTGGTCGAATTGAATAATAAGGTGATTCTTGCCGAACAGCAAATATTGCTTGAAATCGCAAAAATCCTAAAAGGACTGACCGATACGATCCGTAGTCACGTTGATGTAATGATTGCCCTGAGAGACCGCGTCGCACAAGCAGATGCGTTGCACGCCAGATATTTGTATGCACGGGACAATCATTGTATAAGGGCAAAAACAACTGTTGACGGACAGTTCAAGTTATTAAACGCAAGACATCCGCTGTTACGTAAGAAAGCTGTTCCCATATCGCTAGAATTGGACAAGGATGTGAAGGCTGTAATTATCAGCGGTCCGAATGCCGGTGGAAAAACCGTAACGATAAAAACTCTCGGACTATTTGCCCTTATGAACCAATTCTTTTATATGGTACCGGCCTGTGAAGGCACATCGCTGCCTTTGTATCGTTCTATTTATACTGATATCGGGGATGATCAGTCGATTGAGGCTTCTTTATCAACGTTTTCGGGGCATATGAAGAATATCAGCCACATCTTGTCCGTATGTGACAAAGATTCTCTGGTGATCCTCGATGAATTGGGTAGCGGCACAGACCCCGTGGAGGGGTCGGCCATCGCCAGGGCCGTGTTGGAATTCTGTGTGGAGCATGCGAACCTGACTTTGGTAAGCAGTCATCACGGCGTGCTCAAGCAGTACGCGTACGCCCATCCGAACGTGATCAACGCATCGATGGAGTTCGATGACGCCACGCACGCACCGACGTTTAACGTGATAACGGGAATACCTGGCGACAGCCATGCGCTGGAAACAGCGAAACGAATGCGGTTGCCTACATCGGTGATAGATGCGGCTACCGAATACATCGGTTCCGAGCAAATGGAAATCTCTACCATCATCAGGCACCTTGAAACCCGTAGGAAAGAAGCGGAAGCCCGCGAAGAAGCCCTTGAAGAGCGGTGGGCGCAGCTGCATGAAGAAGTTCGAGAGAATGATTTGAAAAGACTCCAGCTTCGTCAACACGAAATGTTACTCCGCCGCCAACAAATTGGGGACCTTTCCCGTTTCATAGCGGACAAGCGCAGCGAACTTGAGAATTTGGTTGCTGAATTGCGTGAAGGAGAAATAACCAAGGAAAAAACCAAAAAAGTAAAGCTGTTCATCAAATCACTGGAAATCGAAGAGAATAAGCACCGTTTGCAAGCCGAGCAAATTGCTGAAGAACTCATTGCTGAACATGAAGAGTTAGACATATCGTTTTCAGTCGGGATGGATGTGCTGGCCGGACCATCCAAACGTGAGGGGCGTATTGTCCGCGAAGCTGGAAAGGGCACATGGGTTGTTGCTATCGGTCCGATGAAATTCACATTGGCCGAGCGGGATCTCAAACCAATAAGCAAAGCAAACCGGAAAGCAGAAAAAGTCTCGATAGCTTATCAATCAAGCTCAGTGATGCCCAAGCCCACGCTCGATGTACGAGGTCTTACCCTGCAAGAAGCCTTGGATGAGCTATCAGTGCAAATCGAAAGCGCCTTGGTGCATGCTGTCAGCGGATTTTCGATCATCCATGGCATGGGAGAGGGAATCCTGGCAAAAGGGATCCATGAGTATTTGTCATCGGTGCCCCAAGTTTCCTCTTATAACTATGCCAGGCCGGAGGATGGTGGGTTCGGGAAGACCTATGTCGAGCTGTGATAATCTTGTACAATCAAGAGCTCTCTGATAATGTGGTTGTATCGAAATGAGGAGAATCGGTATGTCAGATTATACACATGGAACCGGGATACAATATCATATCAATACCAAGAAAGGGGATGTCGGGCGCTATGTGTTGCTTCCGGGAGATCCGAAACGTTGTGAAAAGATTGCCGCTCATTTTGATAATCCCCGGCTTGTTGCCGATAGTCGTGAATATGTGACGATCACAGGGACCTTGGACGGTGTGCCCGTTAGCGTTACTTCAACAGGAATCGGAGGCCCTTCGGCTTCGATCGCAATGGAAGAATTGTTCAATTGCGGTGCAAACACGTTCATCAGGATTGGGACATGCGGGGGAATCGCACTTCCCGTGATGGGAGGAGACGTGGTGATCGCCACAGGAGCCATACGCTCTGAAGGGACAAGCAGGGAATATGCGCCGATTGAATTCCCCGCGGTAGCGAATACCGATGTGGTCAATGCCTTGCAGGAGGCGGCCAAACAATTGAACAAACGCGCCCATCTCGGTATCGTCCAATGTAAAGACTCTTTCTATGGTCAGCATGAGCCTGAAAGCAAACCCGTTTCTTATGAATTACTGCAAAAATGGTCTGCGTGGAAACGATTGGGAACTGTTGCCAGCGAAATGGAATCGGCGGCTTTGTTTGTCGTGGCCAGTTATCTCGGCGTTCGATGCGGTTCTACGTTCAGCGTGGTGGGCAATCAAGAACGCGAAGCATTGGGCATGGACAATCCTATCGTCCACAATCCTGAAGATGCGATCGCTGTCGCCATCCGAGCGATACGGCTGCTTATCGCCAAAGACTCAAAACAATAGAGATAATCTCGGAACATACATAAAAGGCTCGCCAATCAAAATTATCAGGCGAGCCTTATCGTACGGAGTTTTTAAGCTTTTGCCAATTTTTTACCGTATTCGAACACTTCCTTCAAGTTGTTTTGATCCGGATTCCATTTTTGGCGTAACGGCTCGCTCACGATCTCGAATCCTGCTGTCTGTAAGAATTCGCTCATGATTTTCGGAGCTTCTCCTGTCCATCCATAGCATCCGAAAGCGGCAGCTTTCTTTTTCTTGAATTTCAATTCCTTCACAAAGTGAAGCAATCCCGCCATGGTACTCAGCATGTTATTACCGACCGTCGGAGAACCGACTATAAGCATTTTAGAACGGAATACTTCAGTAATGATATCGTTACGATCGCCCTTTGAGATGTTAAAGACTTTTACGGTTACCGATGGATCTGCTTCGTGAATACCGGCAGCTATCGTATCCGCCAATGAGCGAGTCCCGTCCCACATCGTATCGTAGACGATTGTGATACGATTTTCTTTATAATCATCAGCCCACGCAGCATATTTTTCCACTATCTGCACCGGATTGTCCCGCCATATTACTCCGTGGCTTGTCGCAATGATGTCTATGGGAAGATTCATCCCTATGATGTCAGCCAATTTCTTGCGAAGGATGGCGCTAAACGGAGTCAATATGTTTGCGTAATATTTCATAGCTTCGTATTCGAGCTCAGATATATCGGCAAGATCATTGAACAGCCCGGTAGTCGCATAATGCTGGCCAAAGGCATCGTTGCTGAAAAGAATATTGTCACCGGTAAGGTAAGTGGCCATGCTATCCGGCCAATGGAGCATCGTCAT
>JAAYIV010000150.1 GCA_012523305.1 Spirochaetales bacterium | reverse complement strand
TTGTTTTCATCCGCAGCAGCCTATTCATTGTTACGCTTGAGTTGGAATAAAAATGCACGGACTTTCATCAGGATAATACTTCTTTCGTTGGAGATCATCCCTTCGATTACCATTATCATTCCATTATATACGATAGGGATCAGGACCAATTTGATAGATACCCGAATATTTTTAATCATGATTTATACTCTATTTAATGCACCATTTGTCTTTTTTCTCATGGGGTCCAATCTCAGCCAGATTCCTGTAGAACTGGAAGAATCGGGCTTGATTGACGGTGCATCTCGTTTCACTATTTTTTGGAAACTTGTGTTATCTGTTACTGTGCCGATTCTTATGACCGGAGCTTTGTTCAGTTTTATATTCGCTTGGAAAGAATTTTTAATCGGTCTGAGCTTGACCTCCACCCCGTTATCGATGACACTCAATGTCAAAATCGCTGGATTCATCCAATCCTATAGCGTGAAATATGGTGAGATGGCGGCATCCGCCTCGTTGGGTGCCATACCTGGAATTCTGCTTTGTATCTTCACTCAAAAATATATTGTCTCCGGAATCACCCAAGGCGCGATTAAAGGATAAAAAAATATGAATATGAATATTTGTGCAAAAAAACGGCCGAATGTCGTGGTGTTTTTTACTGACCAGCAACGTTTTGACTCGACCGGTGTTCACGGCAATCCGTTGAATTTGACTCCCAATTTTGATCGCATGGCACTTGAAGGTACCCATTTCGCTCATATGTATACATGTCAGCCAGTATGTGCCCCTGCGCGATCTTCATTGCAAACCGGACAATACGCCACTACGACCGGAGTATGGAAAAACCATCTTGCACTTGATCCTGATGCGACAACCCTTGCCACATGTTTTCGACAAGCCGGTTATAAGACAGGATATATTGGGAAGTGGCATCTTGGTGGAGTGAAACCTGGAATTTTTGATTGGGATCAAGCGCCCGTACCCGAATCCAATCGTGGCGGATATGAATATTGGTTGGGAGTGGATTTGCCTGAATTTGTTTCAGACGAATACCATACGGTACTCTTTGACAATGATAACAGACCGGTAAGATTACCCGGGTACAGAGTGGATGCATATACCGATGCTGCTATCGATTATATCAATACGGTTAAGGATGAACCGTTCTTTTTGTTCTTGTCATTCTTGGAACCGCATCACCAAAATCATCGTGACGATTTTCCTGCACCCCATGGGTATGATGATGCGTATGTAGGTAAATGGATGCCCCCTGATTTGGCAGCCTTGGGTGGAAATGCACACGGCCAGATCGACGGATATTGGGGAATGGTCAGAAAATTAGACGAAGCTTTCGGCCGAGTACGGGATGCGTTATTCTCCCTCGGTTTGCAGGAAAATACCATCGTGGTATTTTCCAGCGACCACGGATGTCATTTCAAAACCCGCAACAATGAATACAAGCGTTCGTGCCACGACAGTTCGATCCATATCCCCGCTGCAATCTCGGGACCGGGATTCGTCGGGGGGGGAAGGGTCCCCAATTTGGTATCCCTTGTCGATCTTACGCCAACGTTATTGGATGCAGCAGGTTTGCCCATCCCCGACAATATGCAAGGCACCTCCTATCTTCCGTATTTGCATAGGGAAAAAGATCCTTCTACATGGAAAGATGTCGTATTTGCCCAGATAAGCGAAGATAAGGTTTCAAGAACAATCAGGACAAAACGTTGGAAATACGCCATTACGGCAAAAGATGTGGATGGCTTTAGCGTTGCAGGGTCCGATTGCTACGAAGAAGAATTCTTATATGATCTTCAAGCAGACCCGTTTGAACTTGAAAACCTCAACAATTCAAAAGCACATGAAGCAGTGCGGGCCCGACTCCGTAAACTCATTTTAATCAAGATGCACGAAGCAGGAGAGAAAATACCCAACATCATTGGTGCTGTAAACGAAGATGAAGTCCGTGGACAACGCCTCGTATTCAAAGAAGAGTTAGATGCGATAACCGCGTTGTATTAAGCAATAGTATTCTGTTTGTAACAGGGGAGTTCTTGGGAATCTCCTCTGAATTTACTTTTCTCATCATCACTGTGGAAAAACTGGATGAAATACTATTAAGATGCTTTGAAGAAATTAATTAAATAGTATGTTCATGAAAAGTCTGGCTCCTCTTTATTTATTGAAAGGGGAAAGGATTTCGGCTACCAGTTTACAAGTTAACTTAATTATTGTTATTATTCGCAAAAGTGCGCTCAGAGGTTGCGATGGATCCTTACCCAAGTTATATCCTTGCGTTCTCGAAAATGATCCGTCAGTATAAGTCAGCATGCTCGGAGGCCCTCGAAGAGTACAAGTTTTCACCGGCCGAGATCGATGTGCTGATGTTCCTGTCGAACAACAAGGCCTACGATACGGCCCGCGATATTTCAGAGTTCCGAGGGATATCCAAAGCTTTGGTTTCCAGATCTGTCGATACCTTAATCCGCCGCAAATTCATTGTTACGGTGATCGATGCCAATGATCATAGGATTATCCACTTACGGTTGACTGACCTGGCAACTCCTATTGTAAAGCGATTAGCAAATTTGAGAGAACTATTCAAACGAGAAGTATTTTCAGGAGTGAGCCAAACTGATAAAGTAGTATTCGACCAAGTTCTGAATACAATGATTTCCAATAGCATGGATACATCTCGAATCAAGGATTGACAATGGAATCACAACATACATCCCGACTCGGAATAGAACCGGTTGGCTGTCTCATGGCGAAACTGGCTTTTCCTTCAATAATAGCTCAACTGATAAATGTGTTGTATAATATGGTCGATCGGATTTATCTCGGCCACATTCCGGATATCGGTAAGGAAGCTCTTACGGGGGTAGGTGTGGCATTCCCTATCATCATGATCATCGCTGCATTCAGTGCTTTCACCGGCCGAGGAGGGGCTCCTTTGGCTGCCATAGCAATGGGTAAGGGAGACAAGACACGCGCAGAACTGTTTTTAGGTAACTCCATAACATACTTATTGATAATATCGATACTCCTTACCGTGGGTTTTTCCATCTTCAAGGTGCCGGTCCTATACGCATTCGGAGCCAGCGACCAGACTATCGGCCATGCCACCACTTATATCGGTATTTATCTGATAGGGACTGTTTTTGTCCAACTATCTTTGGGATTGAATAATTTTATCAGTGCCCAAGGATTTGCCAAAACCGCGATGTGGTCGATATTGATCGGTGCGATTGCAAATATCATACTGGACCCGATTTTCATCTTCCTGTTTGATTTGAAAGTCGCCGGTGCCGCGATCGCAACTATAATTTCACAAGCTCTGAGTGCTGTTTGGATTTTCTATTTCCTACTATCAAAGAAATCTACTATCCGAATCCGGTTCCCAAGGATGCGAATACAATACCCGATTGTCGCAAAGATACTCTCATTAGGCATCTCACCGTTTGTCATGTATGCCACTGAAAGCGCAATAATCATCGTATTCAATTTTGGATTGCAGCGTTACGGTGGAGATCTCTATGTCGGTGCTATGACCATCATGAACAGTGTCATGCAACTCATGGTCGTTCCGTTACAGGGTTTCACCCAAGGAATACAACCTATTATTAGCTACAACTACGGGGCCCGGAAATTCGATAGGGTAAAGAAAACAGTACTTATCACGGTAATAGTAGCCTTTTTATTTTCCTCGATGGGATGGTTGCTCAGTTCAATATTCCCGAGGATTTTTGCCAGTTGGTTCACTACAGACATGCAATTGATCGGTCTGGTTGAAAAAGCACTTCCGATTTTTGTCGGTGGAATGTGGCTCTTTGGAATTCAGATTGCCTGCCAGACCGCATTCTTAGGTCTCGGGCAATCAAGGATATCGCTCTTCATTGCATTGTTGCGGAAAGTTATCCTGCTTATTCCATTGGCATTGATACTGCCAAGATTCTTCGGTGTGATGGGAATTTTTTGGGCGGAACCTGTTTCAGATATCATTTCTGCATCAACATCAGGCCTAGTTTTCCTGTTCAGCTACAAAAAAATACTTACTGAGAAGGTATTGGATCGAATTGCATAAAGCGTCATTGCGGATTGCTTTTTTCCAACTGGGAGTATAACTCGATAACTTCGTGCAATGGGCGCAAGTTTTCCGTGGCTCCTGTCTGTCCCAATGAACACACACCGCTAGCATTACCATAATGGAGTGCCTGGGCTAGATCCAGGTTATTATGGGCAGCCAATAACACACCTGCGCAGAACGCATCGCCTGCTCCCACTTTCCCCTTTACGTATCCTTTAGGCAATTCAAAACTCAACTCCTGGACGTAGCGATCATGCTCATCAAGCCCGAAACCACCTTCTGGAGCATGGATGACCGCCCATGTGGACACTCCCATGTCTTTAAGTTTCGTCAGTGCCAAATGCATATTGTGTACGAGCAACCTTCTGTCCGATGACCGCAGGGGAATGTCGGTAACAGCTTCCGCTTCAATTTCATTGATGATGCAATAGTCCGTGTAACGTAGCGCGGGCGGAACAAGGCGTTTGAAACGATCGCCGGTTTCGCTGACGACATCGATAGAAGTGCTCATCCCTTTTTCCTTTGCTGTGTTGAGCAATCGCGCCATCTTTGTTC
>JAAYIV010000149.1 GCA_012523305.1 Spirochaetales bacterium | reverse complement strand
GCATTGGCTGCGGATCTTGGAGACGAGGAATGCCGGAAGCTGTTAGAAAGCGCGGGGCATTATATCGCTATGAGCATCGCCAATGCCATTAGTTTCCTTAACCCTGAAAAAGTGGTGTTGGGAGGAAGTCTGATACAGGACAACGCGGTGCTACACGATTCGATTATGTCGGGTATCAAGGAACAGGTTATCCCTGAGTTATACAAGGATACGAAGATCGAAAAATCAAATTTGGGAAGATTTGCATCGGCTATGGGTGCTGCCACATTGTTTCTGAAAGGATTTTACCAATAGCATGTAGCGATGTATTGCATCAGTAAGCGTATGTGGATTCATTTGTGGGTATGAGAATTAGGTAAAGGAGGTGAAGGAGGAGAGCTTTAAGTGCATTTAGTAGAAGAGTTCTTTTTAGTATTAGGTTTGGATGGTAATGTCTACTAAACATGCATCAGTCGATAAGGCGGTGCATAGAATCAAAAAAATCTTTCCAAATCCAAAAGGAGGAGAAGATGAAAAGGACAAGAATCGTTTGGTTGGTATTAGCGTTGCTAATGGTCGGTACGCTGATCTGGGCCGGCGGCGGAAAAGAAGCTGCCTCTGATGACAGCGGTGCGGTAGTATTGCGTTATACCAGTTTGAGAACCGAAGATCAGGAACGTGAAAACAGTAAAAACGCCGAATTCACAAAACTATTTCCAAACATCAAGATCCAGTTTGAGGCTATCAAAGACACCGAATACGACACGGTGTTGAAAACATCTTTGGAAACAGGTGTTGCTGCGGATATCGTGATGTTGAGATCGTTCGATGGTGGCCGTCAGATTTATGATGGGGGATATCTTGTTGAATTGAATGACATCATCCCTGGAATGCATGACACGTTCACAGCCAACTCTATCGCGACTTGGGCAACAGAGGATGGGGTGATGTACGGTGTTCCGTATTTCGGATCTATCACGGGCGTATGGTACAACATCGATATCTTTAATAAGTATGGTCTGAAAGAACCCGAGACATGGGCAGAGTTCATCGCAATCTGTGAAAAACTTAAAAATGCCGGCGAAACGGTATTCGCTCATGGGACCAAAGACCAATGGGCTATCACCGAAACGTTGTATTGTGATCTCGGACCAAATTTCTACGGTGGAGAAGATTCACGCCAGAAATTGATGGCGAAGGAAATAAAATATACCGATCCTAAGTTTGTCAAAGCTTATGAGAAGATCGGTGAATTGGTAAAATATTTCCCGTCAGGATATCAGGGCATCGACTATGTGACCATGCAACAGATGTTCTTGAATGAACAAGCCGCGATGTTTATCGCAGGGTCATGGGAATTAGGAATTATCAGGGACGCAGAAGTCAACGCCGGTTGGTTCCCGCCACCGGTGGAGAAGAAGGGGGATCCATTACACTATGCATTTTATGCTGACCTTGCCCTGGGTATAAACAAGAATACCGAGCACATGGAAGAAGCCATTGAATTCCTTAAGTGGGTAGCATCTCCAGATCATGCGAAATTACTTGCGAATGCTCTTCCGGGCATGTTCCCGACCTTGAAGATTCATTATGACATCGATGATGCGCTTGCATTGGAAATCATTGAGAGTACTCAGATGTCGCATGTGGTTCCCACGGGACAATTGATGTGGGAGAAACTGTCACTTGAAGAACCAAGTGGAGAAACTCTCCAGAATGAAGCTGTCCAGAGATTCCTCAATGGTACGTTTACTGCTAAGCAGGCTGTCGAGTACGTCCAGAAGGGATTGGATACTTGGTATTTTAAGTAAAAGCGAATTGTGCCCGTATCTGACGGGTGCGGGCACATTCCTAACAAGGGTATTCACATGATAAGAACACGCAAACGACGGTATTATCTTTTGCTCTATTTGGCACCGGCAGCAATACTATACGCAGTTTTCATGCTGATTCCAATTCTGCAATCACTTAGATATAGTCTTTTTACGGGCAGAGGATTAGTTCCTGATGAATTTGTTGGCTTTGACAACTATGTGAAATTGTTTACCCAATTCCCATTCCGGGACAGGTTCATAAATGTCCTGAAAAACAACTTTTATTACTTTGCTTTGGTGATGGTGTTCCAGAATGCCTTCGGGTTTGTTCTTGCCATACTCATCACCCGTAAGATCAAGGGAAGCAAGCAATTCAAGACCTTATTCTTTATTCCGACTGCACTATCTGCGGTGATCGTCGGCTTTATATTCAAACTCGTATTGAATCCTGTCTGGGGAATTTTCAATATCGCGTTGAAAAGCTTGGGATTGGAGGTCCTCATACGATCGTGGTTGGGAGATCCGACCATCGCCTTACCCGTGTTGGCAATAGTCACTGCCTGGCACAATATCGGAATCCCGGTGATTTTCTTTACCGCAGGCATCGATTCAATCAGTGTGGACCTTGTCGAGGCTTCACGAATTGATGGCGTATCCGTATGGGGTGAAATCCGTCATATTATCATTCCAATACTGGCGCCCATCATCGGTATCGTTACGATCCTGACGTTCGTCGGAAACTTCAGTGAATTTGAAATAGTCTATTCGATGCAATCAGTATATGGAAACCCTGAATATTCGACTGATATTTTCGGGGCTTTGTTTTATCGCACGACCTTTGGCTCACAGGTCAATAGTGTGAACGATGTCGGTCTGGGGGCGACGATCGCCTCAGTGATGTTCATCATTATTTTCCTTGGGGTAACGCTGATCCAGCGATTCTCGAAGCGCAGGACATGATGAGGGTAGCACAATGACACACAATACGATTAAGAAAATAACATCAAAGACCCTCATTTATTTGGTACTCATCTTGCACAGTATCATGATCATCGCCCCTTTGTTGTTGATGATACTGTCTTCATTAAAAAAAAGTCGGGCGATTTTCCAAGAACCGTTCGGGTTGCCAAAACCGGTTCATTGGGGAAATTTTGAGAAGTTATTCGTCCAACAGAATTATTTGAGTTACTTCGCAAATAGCATCATAGTGACATTGTTTGCTTTGGCGACGATCATTGTATTTGCCTCTCTGGCTTCCTATGCCATCGGCAAATACTCATTCAAAGGAAACGCTCAGGTTTATACATTCTTCATCTTGGGATTGATGATCCCGATTCGCCTCGGAACTATCAATATCATGCAGATGTTTATCACGATGGACTTGTTCAATAAGCTTTTGGCACTGGTCATCGTCTATGCGGCGATGGGCATTCCAGCAGGGATAATGATTCTTACGGGATTCATACGTGATATTCCTGACGAACTCAGTGATGCGGCTCGGATTGACGGATGTAGCGAGACAGGAATATTCATTCGGATTATCGTACCGCTTCTCAGTCCTGCGATTGTGGTTGCGGCGGTATATAATCTGATGCCCATTTGGAATGATTTCTGGTTCCCGTTGGTCCTCATCAATAAAGATCAACTGTCAACAATTCCACTTGCTACGGCACGATTGTTCGGGAAGCATGAAACTGATTTCGGGTTGCTCTATGCGATATTGACAGCAGCTGCAATTCCTCCCATCGCATTGTTTGTTGGGTTGTCCAAGTATTTCATTAAAGGGCTGACATCAGGAGCGGTCAAAGGATGATGAAGCACGCTTATACATTCTTCGTTACAGGGGGTATGTCTTGAAAGCGATAACAAACACCACGATAGTGAAGACAGACCATATGGTGCCGGACGGGATCATCGTGGTTGAAAACGACACGATTGTGGCTATGGGACAGTCAAAAGCGGTGAACATTCCTGCGGATGCAGAAATCTTCGATGCAAAGGGATTATATGCCGGGCCCGGATTGATTGATATACATACACATGCCGGAGGTGATTATTGGTTTCACGAACATCCGAAACCTGCCGCCGAACTGCACCTGCAGCACGGAACAACAAGTCTGCTGCCTGCTCTTTACTTCAATCTTGATGCCACGGAATACATCGATTCGATTCGTAAGTTAAGAAGTTTCTCAAAAGAAGATCCCGCAGGACGGATTATCAAAGGATTATATATGGAAGGCCCATATCTTAATCCGAAATTCGGAGCAGACCAGGAAAACAATAAATGGAAAGGACCGCTTGAACCTGCCGTGTACTCAAAACTGATTGACGAAGCCGGTTCCTTTGCCAAGGTGTGGTGTGTGGCTCCGGAACGCGAACATATCATCGAGTTTATCGAAGATGTGAAAAAAAAGATTCCGGGCATTGTTTTTTCTGTAGCACACAGTGAAGCTTCACCGCAGCAGATTGAAGCGTGCATCCCGTTTGGATTGCATCTGGCGACGCACCATACGAACGCAACGGGAAACTTGGATAAGTATCCGGAATGCCGGGGAGTCTGTGTAGACGAGACCGTGAATTATCATGATGATATCTATGCCGAATTGATATGTGATTCGATGGGTATCCACGTTGATCCGTTCATGTTGCGATTAGTGTTGAAGATTAAGGGGAAGACAAAGATCATCCTTATTTCTGATGCTTGTTCGTTCTATGGACCGACTCCTCCCGGATATGATGGAGTTACCGATATCAATTTTGATTTTGATGGTCAGATAGCCGGTTCAAAGCTGACTTTGGATGTGGCATGTAAGAATATGATGAAACACACAGGTTCAAGTTTATCGGATGTGTTCCGATTTGCTTCCCATAACCCGGCACAATTGTTGGGAATGGAAGACTATGGAGAACTGGCAGTAGGTAAACATGCGGACATCGTGTTGGTCGATGAGCACATGCATGTTGGATCTGTAATGTTAGACGGGAATATGATAAAGCACAACACATGACAATGGAGGAGCACATGTTGAAAGAAGAAGTATTCAAGACCGGTGTAGATTTTGGATTCACCCCAGCGGACTTTATTCCTTTCAAGGATCGCGAAGTATGTGAAAGGGTCCGAAAGATCAATGGCAAAGATTTGGAAAAGCATCCGAATCCTGATTTTCGAATCAAAGTCGTCCATAATCCCCATCCGATCGTAATCGGGGATATTTTCACACGGATAAAAGCTTCGGATGATCAAGACAAGAAGACCGTTCTCATCTTGGGCAATCCGGAACCTGAAACATATATTCCGGTTGCTGAATTGATCAACTATCATAAAGTCAATTGCAGGAACCTGCATGTATTCGCCATGGATGAATGGGCTGACGAGCATGGCAACATCGCTCCGGTGAGTTACAAGGCGAGCTTCGCCCGATCGTTACTCAAATCTCTCTATTATTCGATTGACGCTGACCTACGCATGCCGATCGAACAGATTTATTACCCGAATAATAAAAATATCGACCATTATTCGGAAATGATTACTGAAACAGGCGATGGTGGAGCCGACGTCTGTTATTCAAGTCCGGGATGGACAGGGCACCTTGCCTTCATCGATCCTGTTGAAGAGTTCTTGACCGATGACCTCGATGAATTTTTAAAGCAGGATGCAAAAATCACATCACTTCATCCGCTGACAGTAGCCCAGAACTCCTTGCATGGCGTGTTCGGTCAATCGGGCTATCTGGCAGCCGTCCCCCCAAAAGCAGCAACCATCGGCCCCGCTGATGTGGTGCGATCGAGAGAGCGAATTGAGATTCATGCCCTGTTAACAAACAATACGTTCTCTTCATGGCAAAGAATGACTTCACGATTGATATTACATGGACCCGTGACACCATTGGTACCGAGTTCAATTCTTCAATTATTGAAAACCCAAGTCTATGTGAGTGAAGAACTCGCAGCACCTTTTGACTGTTGGGAGTTGGTCGGTTATTAATAATTTGTTGTCTGCGGGTCGGTTAACCGACCCGCAAACGCAATCAAACGAAACTATCTTTCTCGCAATACTTGCCTTTCATATCGACGAATGCCACATAAGTTAAAAATTTCTCACTTATACTTCCTTGCATATCTTTTGAGATTAACTTCAATTGCTGATTTCCGTGCGGACCGACGGGGAGAATCATGATTCCACCGAAATTTAGCTGGTCAATGATATCGTTTGGCATCCTGGTAGGGGCAGCAGTGAGAATTATCCTGTCGAACGGTGCCATTTCAGGCCATCCTTCACTACCATCGCCAATTCTATAATAGATATTTGCATATCCTAGATGGTCCAATCGTTTCTTAGCACTTATTGATAGTTCTTCAATCAGTTCGATCGTGAATACCTTGTTGGAAAATTCAGCTAACAACACTGTCTGGAATCCACTACCGGTACCGATTTCCAAAACCGAGCAATCTTTATCCAACTTCAATCTATCGGTCATTGATAATACCAGACTTTGTTGGGAAATAGTTTGGCCATACCCGATCGGCAAAGGAGCGTCCAAGTACGAAAACTCTTTGTAGGGAGAATCAATGAAAAAGGAGCGATCTAAGGTAGTAAAGAACTCTAACAATTGCTGATTCATTCTCGAATCTCCAACACATCTTCAGATCATCAAGAAGAAAATAGATATGGTATTGTAAGCAATTACCTTTGATCAGTCAAATTGAATAAACAAGCATGAGAATTCAACGATCCGTGCCTTTCACAGGATATGTATATGATTCATAAAATTCTTGATTGATAAAAAATGATTGGTGGCATACTGTTATCTTAACTCGGGGGATGATATGAATGAGAAAGAAGCAGCCAGGCTGATTGATATAAGTGCCGTGCAAGCTTATAACAATAAACAAGATATCGACGAACTGATTGCATGCGCAAAAGAGTACCATTTTTATTCAGTCCATACTTTGCCCTCATGGACTAGTTATCTCAGTGAGCAATTGAAAGATTATCCTGACATATATGTCGGAGCCCCCGTTGGATTCCCGTCCGGCGGTGCCCAAACGCTGATAAAAATGCAGGAAGCCAAACAGCTAATCACGGATGGTGCGCGGGAGTTGGATATGGTGATTAATATCGGGAAACTCAAATCAGGTGAGGTACGCTACGTTGAAGATGAAATCAAACAAGTAAGGCAATTGTGTGCTGACCTTCCTTTGAAAATCATCCTTGAGACCAGTTATCTCACTCATGATGAGATTAAGGTCGGCTGCGAGCTTTCAATCAATGCACAAGCTGATTATATCAAGACCGGTACCGGTTGGACGCAAAAAGGGACTACCATTGAGATCATTAAATTAATTAAGGATTTTGTCGGATCTTCAATCAAATTGAAAGCTTCCGGTGGAATCCGTGATTACGAAACCTTCAAGAAATGTATGGCTCTTGGTGTGGATAGGTTTGGAATTAATACAAAATCGGCGATAGAAATAGTGAAGAAATTTCAGTAGGGGTAAGCGATAGACAGTACGCAAACACTCCTCTGTATCAATAAGGACAGAGCATATGTTGCTTTCATTCGATTTGGGAACCGGCGGAGTAAAAATCTGCATATGTGAAGACTCGGGGGTGTTGATAGATAAGGAATTTGTCGCCTATAACACAACGTTTCCCGAAGCTCGTTTTCATGTGCAGAATCCCAACGATTGGTGGGCTGCGATCATCAAAGGTTCTCGATCGCTAGCAGAAAGAAATAAAGAGGCATGGAAGAATATCTTTGCTATCGCAGGCTCAGGCCAAAGCCTAACGGTAATACCGCTGGACAATGAAGGGACCGTATTGTTTGACGATATCCCCATTTGGTCGGATACGCGATCAGTAGAACAAGCGAAGAGATTCTTTTTAAGCATAGATATCGATGAATGGTATAAAAACACGGGTAATGGCTTCAGTCCTGAATGTTATTCCATCTTCAAGCTGATGTGGTACAAGGAAAATTATCCAGATCGGTTTGATCGGGTAACGATGGTATTGGGCTCTAAGGATTATATTAATTATCGCTTGACCGGTCGCTATGCGACCGATCATTCGTATGCATCCGGGTTTGGAGCATATTCACTAAAAGAGCGAAACTACATCGGCGATTATCTTTCGATTGCCGGTATTTCCAGATGGATCCTCCCTGATCCGGTCCGATCGACCGAATATATCGGGAACCTCTGTAATGAAGCTGCCGCCGAATTAGCTCTGACCCAATGCGTAAGAGTCTATTGTGGCGGTGTGGACAACTCGTGTATGGCCTTGGGTGCGTTGAACATCGGTGAAGGACGACATTACATGTCATTGGGGTCTTCTGCGTGGATTGCCATCTCGTCAACTACGTTTCTAGTCGATACCACCATCAGACCATTTGTGTTCAGCCATGTGCTGCCGGATATGTATACATCAGCAACTTCGATATTCAGTGCCGGAAGCTCGTTACGATGGTTCCGTGACACGATGGCAGAAGTGACGGTCATCACAGGCGCACATTCTGACATTGATCCGTATGTACTCATCGATGAGGCAGCGAAGGCAAGTCCTGTCGGTTCCCGCAATGTCATCTTCAATCCGACTCTGGCAGGTTCGCCCGCTGCGAGCGAATATCCGCATATGAAAGGTGCGTTCTTACATCTTGATCTTAGTATTTCTTTTCCTGATATTGCTCGAGCAGTGTTGGAAGGTATTGCGTTTGAATTGTTCGATATGCATCAAAAGCTTCAAAAACTGACAAAACTTTCAGGTAATCTCGTGATTGTGGGCGGTGGTAGTAAAAGCGATTTCTGGATGCAGATGTTCGCTGATGTTTTTGGGATTCCTGTCAGTCGTTTGAATATCGATCAAGACGCTGCGGCATTGGGAGCGGCTGCAATCGCAGCTGTCGGTTCCGGCTTGTGGAATAACTTTGATAGGTTATCTACCGTTATCAGAGAAATAAAAATATTCATGCCAGATCTTTACATTCATCAAATGTATCAATCCTATTTCGAGACCTATTTGGACGCAAGACGGAAGCTGGGGGGAGTTTGATACAATGAATCGCTGACCGGGCTCTCCTAATACCCCATATCGAAGACGGGATGTGCGGGTTGCCGATCGCGTTCCCTCCAGATCGCTCCCAGCTCATGATAATCAACATATGCGGTTTCCATGTACGTGAAGAGCAACTGCTTGATCCGTATGCCCCAAGTATCCCGGATTCCGTCTATCACATTCCAGTACGATTGAAAGATTTCCAATAACCGGCAAGCTGAGAAGAAATCAAGCAGTTCGTCCGTCGGTGTATCCGGAACCGAATTTGAATAACCTTTCCAAAACGATGTCTCAGCTATCGCATATGCTTTCTGATCATAATAATTGAACATGAAAAATCGCAATGCATACAATTCAAATTCAGCTGGAGCTGCCTGAGAACTTTCAACATCAAAGAATCCGCTCGGAATTCCTTGTTCATCGACAAAAAAATTATCGCCATGCAAATCGGTAATCACCAAGCGTGCGGGGCTATGAATTATATCAAGCCGATCATGGTACATAGCAAATTTTTGATTGAAGAAATGTTCAACATATTTCGACTCTGCCGTTGAAAGGCATTCCTTTTTCTTGCATCGATCGATGATACGATTATTGAGTGCCCGATAACGATCTGAAAAATTGAATATTCCACTAGGAGAAATCTCGTTTTGAGCCATGATATCGCCGAAACTTGAAAAAGATGTTCGATGCAGTAGCGCAAACATCGTTCCGAGATGTTCCATGCTATCTGCGAAGACCGACATTTTATGCCCGTTTTGTTCCAAGTATTTTTTATGAGACACTCCCGGGCAACGGTCAAGCACGATATACTTACCAAAAGAGGAATCAAATATTCCATGGACCTTGGGTGTCGGCAATCCTGCTTCGCGTATCAGGTCAAACAGATACGCTTCCCGTTCAAGGGAAAGTTTCCCGCCAAAAAGAGTATCGACATTGTGTTCTCCGAACAATACTTCGGTACTTCGAATTTTCGGATATTTAACTATGAGCGTTCCCTGTGATGATGTCTCGGACTCGAACACATAGTGGTTCGAACCGCTATCGATATAAAAAGTACGCAATGGCTCGAATCCATTGCGCTCTAATTCACGAGTTACGTATTCGCAAGTTATCATTGTCTTTTCTCTTTATTCTCTAGTTCTTTCAAGTATCTGTAAACTGTCGCTTCTGAATTACCAAGCTTTACCGAAACTTCAACCACAGCACCCTTTATCAAGAATACTCCTCTCGCAAACATTTCACGGATCAGACTTTGTTTTTCTTTCATCGTCATCCTCGCGACAGTAGTGCTATAACGTTTTTCTCCTTCGGCAATGATGTTGTCAATTATGGTCGGAAGTGAAAAATTCAGCTTGGGGGTATGATTGATTTCTTTTTGTTGCTTGGATTTTTCAAGTGTGTTTCCGTTGATGAAATGATCAATCAGGGTTCTTACATGCAGCATCTGGTCGACATTGATCGAAACGGTCAGCATGTATTCGATTTCCCCGGTATTATCATCCTTGAAAAAATAGGTCGATGAACGCAATTTCGTCATATTGGGAAGCAGTGATTTATAGTTTACGACAAACGGCAATTTCGACAATTCAATATTCTCCAGGAAATAGCGTTCGTCGTCACCTATCGGAGTCCCTGCCACTTTTTCAGGG
>JAAYIV010000148.1 GCA_012523305.1 Spirochaetales bacterium | reverse complement strand
GGGCTCAAATATGGGAGAATGATTGAGAAAAATCGTCTGAATTTTCCTGCCCCATCGATCATCGCCGCTTCCATGATATCTTGGGGCACATTCTGTAATCCGGCTAAAAACAGCAAGGTCATCAATGGAATTTGCTTCCATAAGGCTGCTATTCCCACCCCGGAGAGAGCTGTAGTCGGATTATTCAAGATCGCAAAATCAGTTATCCTGGATCCCGAAATAACTCCCACAAGGTACTTGAGTAATCCATACTGTGGTTGAAAGATCCACATCCAAATCAAGGCACTGATTACGGTCGGCACGACCCATGGCGTCATCATGATGCTTCTCATGAACCGCGCGCCTTTGATGTCAGTATTCAAAGTCAAGGCCAGCAGGATAGCCAAAACGAATTGGACCAAGACAACACCGATCACAAAAGCAAATGTGTTGACAGTAGCCATCGAAAACACATCCAATTTAAAGATGTAGAGGTAATTCTTGAAATCATTCCACACACCCGGTGTCCCGCTAATGATATTACGCACCCCATAGGCCATGAAACTTTTAACGATCGAATCGAAAATCGGGATGATGATAAAAGCAATAACTAGTAACAATGCAGGAATATCAAGCAAAACGTAAAACAAAGTTTCGGAATGCTTTCGCGATAGCATCTGATTTTTCATACGTGTTGTACCGAATAGACTGTTAATCGTCTCTTATTGTAGGTATGGGAGCGGACAATCCGCTCCCATGTGCCAATATATTACTTATTCAATTTCATTTGGGCGGTGGCTTTGAACTTGGCAATAGCAGCATCGACATTCTCATTTCCAACTGTAACAGCCTGTGCGAGAGCGCAAAGCTCAAGATTCAGATCTGAAATTTCAGGAATAAATGCAATAGCTTTTACTCTGCCCGCAGCTGCCGCGGCACCTTTCAGAATCTCATTATTTGTCACGCTATCCATTTTCTCCATCGAATATTTGGCCGGATATGCCGGAGTGATATTCTTGAGGTAACTATCCAAGGTCTCTTCTGTGATGACGAACTCGACAAACTTGGCCCCGGCATCGCGCTTTGCATCTCCATTATCTACCAAGATGAAACAGTGTGCCTGCAGGATGCTCTCACCCTTGCCCGTCCCACCGGAAAGAGGTTCCGCAGAAGCGGTAAATTCTTTTGCCTTCGGATTGATAGATTGGATACCGTTGAAGCCCCACGATTGATCATAATACATTGCCAGTTGACCTAACGCAAAGAGGTTCCGCAAATCTTTCAGCTTCGCATTCTGTGGGTTATATCCTTTTTCATCGAGCAATTGAAGCAACTTAAACGTATCTTTGAACCCTTGGTTGTCAACCGAAAGGTTCCCTTCCGCATCGAGCAGTTCTCCGCCGAAATTGAAAATCATACCGGTGAGAGAGGATCCGGATACGGGAACCGACGCTGTCGTTTGTCCGAATGCATAGACCTTGTTTCCATTCGCATCGGTCAACTTTGATAACTTCTCTGCATAGGTGAGCATTTCATCAAAGGTTTTCGGCGGTTTGTCCGGATCCAATCCCGCTTGTTTGAACAAGTCTTTGTTGTAATAAAGTACATATGGCGAGATGTACAGAGGAAGACCGTAAGGAACACCGTCAACCTGGAATGATTTCATCACATCGGGGTAATAGTCAGCCAATGCTTCTTCTGATAGGAAATTCCCCACCGGGGCGGCCAATCCGGCATCAACAAATCCTGGGACCCATCCGATCTCACCAAAGATCACATCAACCTTATCTCCACCACCGGCCATATTGATCACTTGATTGACAATCTCGCCGTACGGAGCGGTAATCCACTCAACGGTGATGTTTGGATTCGCTGCTTCAAAGTTTGTTTTGACATCTTTCCAGAATTGTTCGTAACCACTTTCAAGCAGGGCATAGTTAGCTACTTTCAACGTGACCGGACCAGAAGCGACTGCTTTTTCTTGGGCACCGCCCGCGATGAGCATCCCCATGCAACAAAGGAGTACCGTTAACGCAACCAGAACGTTTTTCATTCTCATATGTAACCCTCCATGTAATGTACATCCCCAACGGGGATGAAGATTCCCTGTGATAACATCAGGTACTTTCGCGTACGACCAATTTTGTTTCCAAGTATTGTTCGATCCGCCCGGTAAATGATGCTCTTTCATCAATAAGTGAATTCAACATATTCATGATGATGGTACCGATCTCTTTCTGACGGATTTCCATCGATGTCAATGCCGGAGATGAAAATCGCGCTAACCGCGAATTATCGAAACCTACGATGGCGACATCGTTTGGCACCGACAATCCGATGGTTTTGACAGCCTTCATGGCAATGCATGCGGAATAATCGTTTCGTCCTACTATTCCATCGGGAACGAAATGTGACTGTGAGAAAATCTTTCGCACGGACTCAATGATAGCCTGTTCCGAAGAACATCCTGTGATGATATTGTCATCAGTCAAAGTCAGATCAAATTCGCGCAATTGATCTATGAATCCCTTCAAACGCCAATCATCGATAGCGCTTGCCCCACCCTTTTCATCAATCCTGTCGATATAGAGCAAATGCTTCCGACCATGATCATACAAATATTTCACACACTCACGGGCACCCTGATACAATCCAGTATTTATCAGACCATAGACACCGTTCACTTTGCTGTAATCCCGAATTTCAAGTAATACCAGGGGTAATCCCGCATCGACGAGTCTCTGGATATTTTGTAATGGAAACTTTGCCGAGCCGATGATGATACCGTCAAAGAAGTGTGAATAGATCCTTTGGACAAAATCATCATCATCGTGGTCTGCACAGAGAGTGACGAAATATCCTGACCGGTAGGCAATCGAATCAATCTCTCTGATCAGCTTCCCAAAGTAATCGCCTTCGATGTCATCGGCGATGAAAAGGATATGGTTGGATTTTTTCCCTTTCAAGGCCCTTGCAAAATGATTCGGTTTGTACTTCATCGTTTCGATGGCGTCTAACACCCGTTGCCGTTTTGCACTATTCACATAACGATTACCATTGATCACATATGAAACAATCGTCTCTGATACTGCGGCGGCTTTGGCGATATCTGCTCTCGTGACGGGCCTTTTCCTATTCATTCCCATTTTGTACACACCTGTGGATATTTTTATGGTAATCCGAAGGTTACCGGTTGTCAATGAAGAAATATAGCTATTCAACCGATTAATATATCAGTGTGCCCGTAGTACCGGATGTTTTAAATATAAAGAGTTATTACATGTAACAAAAAGTATTACTCGATTCTTCCCGCACCCTGTGACGGATGCACGACGAAGATATGATGTTCGGCATTCGCCCGGTCGAGGCGCATGTTCCTTCCATAATAATCGTGCAACAAAGTTTCGGTGAACGCTGCGAGATCATTCGGACGGACCAAGCTTACTGCGCATCCTCCGAATCCGGCCCCGGTAAGGCGGGAACCCAATGCGCCTGCAGAACGCGCAATATCGGTAAGCATGTCCAGCTCGGAGCAGCTTACCTCATGATAATCACGACAGGAGGCATGCGAATCATTCATCAGGGTTCCGAATGTCTCGATATCGCCTTGAATAAGCAATTGTTCGGAACGTTCAACCCGTCTCCATTCTTTCCATACATGGTAGAAACGTTGGTAGAGCTTGAATCCTTCTATGGGCATTGGAAATTGAGTCCCGTCCTTGCGCTTGCAATATCTCCGGTTCACTTGATCGGTTGACATGTCCAATAAGGAAGCGATTTCATCGATTTGATAAGGCTCTTCATGAAATACGTCGGTGACAATCGCATCCAGTACGGATTGTTCCAATCCCGTTTTCGACGGTGTGATGTCTCCGATATACCTGATATGCTCTATGTCATACCTATTTTGAAGTATTTTTGCTACAATCAATCCTGCCAGCGTGCATTCTATGCTCCGCCTATTATAGGCGTCCATCATTTCCCTGGTCTTTGGCGCTTCGACCGTGGAATGGGCCACCACAACGGCGATGTCATATTCGAACGGAATGAGTACGGCATCGATCGGATTGAAGGAGATTTTGATTGCATTACGGTTTTTCCCCATCAAAATTGCCGCTTGGTCCATGCCGCCACCCTTGGTTCCCACATACCATTCGGCTCTCCTGCATATGTCAGCCAAAGCCAATCGTTGCTCGAACGATGAATACGAGACATCGTTGGCTTCAAGTAATGCCAAAGTTGACAAAACGACCAGAGCCGAAGAGGAACTCATTCCCGCTGCTTGGGGAATGGTACTGGTAAATACCATGGCGAAGCCGCATTCCCAGACATGATCGCCGCCGGTACTCAGGTTCGTCACAGAACGTTCTTGTCCTTCTTTCAGCGAATAGCTGAGCAATTCATTGACCGCCGCCTTGATGTAATTACCCCAATGGCCGGTTTTGAATGGAACCAACCCTTCCGGTAGTCTCTCATATTCTTCAAGTGAAAACTCAATGCTTTCGTATCGGGGATCCAAATCCGCGACTTTGACCGATCTTTCGGGAATCGCCACTACGAGTGCGACAATCCGCTTGTCCACGGCGATGGGCAATACGGGACAGTTGTTGTAATCGATGTGCTCACCTATGAGATTCACCCTTCCCGGCGAAGAAATGAAAACCCCAGATCGTATCGGTAAGGAAGGCCATAACGCACGCATCCGCCCATGTAGTGCTTCTTTGATATCTTCGGTAGTTTTGATCATACGATTATACTCCAATCCAATGCACGGTATTCAGAATCATATGGTGTTTGTAAAGTTTTGTCACCTTAGAACATTCGCAAACGATAGTACGGATACTGCCTTGATAGGGTCAAAACGAAACTTTGGCTGTAAATCCGATCATTGCCCGATCGAGGTTGAAATTATCGAAGACTTTGAACCCTTCGATGAATGCCGATTCGAAATCATCATACAAGATATTCAATTCAACTCCCGAGGTAATGAATGGGTATGGCCTCACGTCAAACCCGACTCTTACCAAAAACTTGGAACTCCCGATCGAAGTGGATTCCCAATTTTGCATATCGGTTGTCCAGATCGTTCCGATTCCGAAATAGGGATCAAAAAACAGCAGCGGAGCCCGGACGACGGCCAATGCGGTTCCGACAAACCTGTACGGACCTGAAGACATACGGCCAAAAAACAGCACGTCGGATGACATGCCGAATACCATGCCCGGGTAATAACCTATCCTCAATCCGTTGACGAGTCTGTCGTTCTTCGTATCTGAATCAAGCAGCCTGTCGACGTACGCCTCATCGTCGAAGATTGTGCTATACATGCTTACGAAGCCGATGTCCATGATATTGAACGCACCAAGGGGATAAGCGATGCAAACCAATAGCAACAAGACGCATACTGTTCGAAGCTTTATCATCGAAGTCCTCCTTCCGGCCCGTCAATCGATCGTTTCAGCCTTTGCAATGAGTCTTTCAATATCTTTCGGTGATAATGAAACTTTCACCGCATACGCAATCAGAATAATACCGATTATATCTATTGCCAATCTGGAAAGTGCAAACCGATACCCCATCGAGGTAACTTCAAACAAGAGCATGGGTAATTTTGTGGTCGACCAGGCACCGATAAAAATCATGATGTTTGTGATCGAAGCGCCTTTTTTCATCAGAACTGCGGCAAAAGGGAATGCCCCATAAAGAGGCCCGGCAGCAAAAGACCCCAAGACAAAGGCGATTAACGCACCTTTGACCGATGAGCCTTCCCCCATATAACGCATCATCTGTTCTCTCGGAACCCACACATCCAACAATCCCAGCAGGATAAAGATCGGCGGGATGACCAACAGCATCGATACCACCTGGTGCCGGATTGATTCGAGGGCATTGTCACGGTAAGCAGGAAAAACCAGGATTACGAACAAGAAGATGATCGTCATGATTATAAATAGTATGTACCGTCTCATATGCTAACAGCCCACCCGACTACCAACGCAACGATAAATGAAAAAAGAAATGCAGCCGCATTGCGTATGATCGCGGCTTTCCTGCCGAAATATTCAATCTCTAACGGTAATGTCACGACACCGACCATCATAAGACTAGAAATGAAAGCGGCGATCTGCGTTATCCCCGCACCCTGTATGAGTAATGAAGCTGCGATCGGAAATGCAACGAATCCGGGAATCAGCGTAACCGCCCCGATAATCGCTGCTACCAATACTCCCCAAAAACCAGATCCTTCACCGATCAACTTTGATATCGTCACAGTATCGATGATTGAAAAAGCTAAGGCAACCAATAGCAACACCACTAAAAATTGCGGTAAGATTCCTTCGAATGCTTTCCAGGCTTTCTTCAACGCTGTTTTTGTTTTGTGCTTGTTTTTCACCAAAGAAACCAGCAACGCTGTTGCCGCTATGATATAGAGGAGTACGGTATCCACGGGCATATCCTATTTTTTTTGAACTTTTTTTTGCTTCAGTACAACCGCTTTCAACACTATTGTCAACGCCATCACCACCATCCCGATGATTGCCATCACGATGACCGATTGCACAGGAATAATTCCTTGCATGGTCCGTTTAGTATAGATGCCGAAGAATGCCCAGATACCGACAGCCGCAAACCAATAATCGGAATGGATCAATACTGCCAGCACATTGATCACCGTTGCTACGATCATCACCGATACCGTCCAGAAAGCCTCCGAGAATCCGAAAGCTCCCCATCCAAGCACGACAAGCGTGCTGGTTGCATTGGCGACAGTGGCTACGGTAATCCATCCGATATACACACTGATCGGTATCGATACGGCTAGCATGCGAATCCAAGTCCTTTCATTTTTCGGTAACCTGGTGATTTTATGCATCGCGATGAGGGAAACTAACAAAATCAACATGACCAGGATATCAAAGCCTACCAGTGACCAGTGCCACGTGACGATCCATAACGAGTTGGCCACTGATGAGATAAAAAACCACAAACCGATCTTCTCCACCAAAGCAATGTCCTTATCCTTGAACTTAAGTGAATACCATTGATAAGCGACGAAGAGAATAAGGAGAGCATAGATAACTCCCCAGATCGCAAATGTCGTACCCGAAGGTACAAACAAATTTGGAATAGAATCGGATATTTCTCCGGTCATTCTTCCGTTCAGAGGTAATGCGTTGGCCAAAGCGTTGATTATAACGGTCACTATCAATCCCACTGTGTTCAAGATTGCCAAGCCAAGTCGTTTTTTTGTCTGTTCCATAATAATAGCTCCTATTTTGTACTGATTATCAATCACAGACCAATGTATCCTAAACCTTCATATTCGGCTATATGGAAAGTACTTATTTATGCTTGTTCATAGTAAATTCGTGGTAACATACATATTTTTATGCAAAACACGTTCCGTAAATCGTATCTGCCACATACATATGGTTTTCATGGTGTGCGCGATAGTGTTCACGGTATCACTTGAAACGATAGTGCTTTCTGCCTTGACGAGACACGAGGTCAGGGGTATTGTCGAGATACATCATGTCGCTTTTCCAAAGGGGTTAGGTATGCGAAAAGATCTGTTCAAACGGCTTGAAGCGAGTGCGGCAACAGGATTATTCACTCAGTTTTATGGGAATAATTCCGATATGGAATTTCAACTAAACCGATATAATAATTTATTAATACATCATATGAATTTATATAATTTACAACCTCATGATGAACTCCGTTTTTATAGCACCGCAGGACGTACTGAACTGGCAGGAAACCATACCGACCACAATCATGGGAAGGTCATCGCCGCTTCGATTAACCTTGACACTATCGCTGCCGTATCCAAGGGAGAGAAAACGATCGTCTCGGTCATCTCTGAAGGATTCGAACCTGTTGAAGTCGATTATACTATCTTGGAACCGCTTGAAAACGAGAAAGGGACCACGTTCGCATTGGTCAGGGGAATCGTTGCCGGATTTGCTGCGCGTGGTTATGCCATAGGGCCGTTCAAGGCGGTCACGAGTACCCGTGTTTTGAAAGGTTCGGGTCTCAGCTCATCGGCAGCGATCGAGATGATGTGTGCGACCATTCTCAACGATCTGTATAATGATAACCGTATCAGCATTGTTGACATGGCCATCATATGCAAAGAAGCTGAAAACAATTACTTTGGCAAACCATCGGGATTGATGGATCAGATAGCATGTGGGAACGGAGGGATTGCCCATATCGATTTCGGCAATCCCGAACGACCGAAAGTAACGGCTTTACATTGTGATTTCCAATCGCACGGATATGATCTCGTGGTCGTAGATACCAAGGGAAACCATGCGGATCTCACTCATGAATATGCCGCTGTTCCCGATGAAATGAGAGCAGTCGCATCATATTTCGGTGCATCCGCATTACGGGAAGTAGAGCATCACAGGTTCATCGATCATGTGGGCCGTATGAGAACCGCTATTAACAATGACAGGGCACTTATCAGGGCTTTCCATTTTTTAGAAGAAAACAGGCGTGTGGATGCAATGGCCGAAGCATTGATGAAACAGGACATCGCGACCTATCTTGAACTTGTCCAAGCATCTGGAAACAGTTCGTTCATGTTCCTGCAGAATTTGTACAGCTCCTCCGCGGTAACCGACCAGCCCTTGCCGGTGGCTTTGGCAGCAACCCAATCATTCTTGGCGGGAAAGGGGGCTTGCAGGGTGCACGGAGGAGGTTTCGCCGGTACGATCCAGAGCTATATTCCGAGAGACATGACCAAAGCATATATCGCTTATATGCAAACGATTTTTGGCAATGGCTGTGCGACAGTGTTGGCTATCAGGGACGTACCGACTCGCAGGGTGTGCTGATCCATAATCATCGCGACAATGTATCCAACAATGACATGATCTCTGTAATCTTTGCCTGGACATCGGTGTGCGTCTCCAAGGATTCTGCGACACAATGTTCGAGATGAGCATGCAATATACTCTTATTTATTTTCCTTAAAAGAGCTTGGGTAGCTAATAGTTGATGAGAGATATCAACACAATATCGATCTTCTTCTACCATCCTCATTATACCCTCCAACTGCCCTCGTGCAGTTTTCAGTGAACGCATCACCGGTTCTTTATCTGCTTTCATCACACGCCACGCTATCTGATCGAGACCACGTCGTAGCCAGCTTGTTCGACAGCATCTTTCAGTTGGGCGTCCGTCACAGGCTTATCGGTCTTGATTCTGGCGATCTTTGTCGCCAAATCAACGGTTGATTGCACTCCCGGGAGGCTATCCAATGCTTTCTTCACCCGCATTGAACAATGCTGGCACGTCATTTTCTCGATCAATAGTTCTCGTTCCATTCTCTTACTCCTTTTCTTTTTCATATCGATAGCGGTAGTCGGCTTGAACAATCCCAATCGTAAAGCATTTCCAACGACAAACAGGGAACTCAAACTCATCGCCGCCGCTGCGAACATCGGATTCATCTTCCATCCCAATGAAAGATAGAATACTCCGGCTGCCAATGGAATTCCGAGCGAATTGTAAAACAATGCCCAGAACAAATTCTCTTTAATATTCCTAAGTACGGCTTTTCCAAGCTGTATCGCACTCACCACATCATTCAAATTATTCTTCATCAACACCACATCGGCAGATTCCTTTGCAATATCAGAACCCGAACCGATCGCTATCCCGATATGCGCACTCGCCAACGCCGGGGCATCGTTGATTCCATCTCCCACCATGGCAACTGTCTTTCCTTGATTCATCAATTGTTCGATATGGTAGGCTTTCTCATCAGGCAACACATTTGCGATGATGTTCGTTATTCCCACTCTCGCCGCAATGGCGTTGGCGGTAATACGGTTATCACCGCTGAGCATCACCACATCCAGATGCATACGCTTCATGGCATCGATAGCAGAGATACTCGTGTCTTTGATCGAATCCGCGACAGCGATCAATCCGATCGCGCTATTGTCTTTCGCCACATAAAACGGCGTTTTTCCTTCATAGGTCAGCCGTGAAGCATCCTGTTCAAAATGAGCGACAGATAGCTCATTCCGATCCATGAGTGTTTTATTTCCCACCAGGATGTGGTGCGTACCTACCATAGCTTCGACACCCAAGCCGGAAAGAGCTTTGAACACAGACGGTTGTTCGTACGTCACATTCATTGTGTTCGCTTTTTCGATGATGGCGGAAGCAACCGGATGCTCCGAAGCCTGTTCAGCTGCAGCGGCCAGTGCTATCACTTGTTCCTCTTTGGCGGCTTCACCCAATATGATATCGGTAACTTTAGGTTTTCCCTCGGTTATGGTACCGGTTTTGTCCAATACTACCGTATCGACGTCCCGTAACGTCTGAAGCGCTTCCCCTGACGTTGCCAATATTCCGTTCTCGGCACCTTTACCGGTACCAACCATAATCGCGGCGGGAGTTGCCAGTCCTAACGCGCAGGGACACGAAATGACAAGTACCGAGATACCTATTGACAGCGCGAATGAAAATGAGAAGCCGGCGAACAACCATACCGCACTAGAAACAACAGCGATTACGATTACGATCGGAACGAACACCCCGCTGATCTTATCTGCCAATCTGGCAATAGGAGCTTTGGTTGCATTGGCATGCCTGACCAGTTGGATGATATGGGAAAGAGTAGTATTTTCTCCTACCCGTTCGGCCCTGTACTGGATGTACCCTGAGGTATTGATCGACGCACTGAGTACCCGGTCTCCTTGTTGCTTTTCGATGGGAATACTTTCACCGGTCAACGCCGATTCGTCCAGCGCGCTGAAGCCTTTGATGACGATCCCGTCCACAGCGATTCGCTCACCGGGCTTTGCTATCACTATATCACCCACAGCGATATCTTGGATGTCTACTATCTGTTCCTTCCCATTTTGCAAGACAGTCGCACGTTTTGGGGCGAGATCCATCAGGCGGCGCACGGCTTCTCCCGTACGTCGTTTTGCTTTTGCCTCCAAATATTTACCTAGCAAGACCAATGTTAAAATCATTCCTGCCGATTCAAAGTATAATTCCATGGCAAGCGCACCGGCTACGGACAGATCATTGTTTCCCAGGGCAAAACTCATGCGGTAAAGCAAGACAACCCCGTACGCCAAAGCAGCCGAAGATCCGATAGCTATCAATGAATCCATCGTCGGAGCCCGTTTTAGCAAGGCCCTGAACCCATTCGTAAACATTGCCCAGTTCGTTCCGACTATCGGCAGCACCAACAACAACTGGGTCAGGGCAAATACCAATGAATGCTTGGCTCCCAGCAAGAAACTTGGCAACGGCCAATCGAACATATGCCCCATTGAAATGTAGAAAAGAGGGATTGCCGCTGCCAATGAAATAATCAGGCGTTTGCGAAGGCTTTTTACTTCCTCGTCGAATACAGTAGATTTCGGTTGCTGATCACCGTTTCTTTCTTTTGATTTCTGTGCGGAGGCATCATACCCAGCCAAACGAACAGCCCGTATGACGGCGGTATCGCCTTCTTGCATATCATCATCGAACGAGACCGTCATGCTATTGTCCATGAGGTTCACCTTCACATCGGACACTCCCTGAATCTTGCTAACACTTTTCTCGACGTGTAACGCACAAGAAGCACATGTCATTCCCGTCACGTCATATTGGTTCTCCATTCCTACTCCTATCACCCCTCCCCCGTGGGGTGTATACCATTATATTAACGCCGCTTTTATTCTTGGTCAAGTACCAATGATTCGCGCTTTGCTTATTCAGTCTGGTTGATCGAAACCGAAGAACCGATCTTTGATGGCCATGGGATTAACATGGAAACTGATTCTTGGATTTGCCGGTATTGCGGTCTTTTACTGACCATTCTTTTTTCCATCACCGGAATCGAATAACCTAAAAAGAGCGCAAGCATTGCCAACGGAAACACTCCTTGCACAATATGCTGTTCCCCGATCGAAAGCGAGCAAAGCATGACGCCGAACCACACCGATAACTCGCCGAGGTAATTCGGATGACGTGAATACCTCCATAACCCTACGGCACACACCGCTTTGCCGCCAGGATTGTTCTGTTTGAAGCGCAGCATCTGGTAATCGGAGACCAATTGTAGTAGAAATCCGCCAAAGATCAAGATGATTCCGGGGACATACCACAAAAGTCGTACCGTGGTCGATGATGAATTCCCAAACGCTTGGATGAACGTGAATGCCGGGATACAACAGGCGAATACGATGAGTGTCGGGAAAAGATGTACTGCGACCAGACTCACCGGCCAGTAAAAATTACCGAACTTTTTCCTAAACGAGACATACCGCCAATCTTCATCGCCCAGATGCTCCCAATTGACAAGACAGTTTGCCGTAAGCCTGATGCTCCAAAGCAAGATTACCGCGAACAGCAGTACTATTGGTAACGACCATCCCGTCTTTGCCTCCGCTATCCAATAATACAGCATGACCGGAACAGCAACACTCCAGTACGGATCGTACATGCTAGAATTGTTTACGATGACACTACAGATAAACACGACACCGGTAGCAACCAAATCCGCGAGAAAGGTTTTCAACACTATCGATTGCATATTGCCGAGCAACGCGATGGTTGCTGTGGCGGAGGCAAGTGCGAAGGCATAGACTATCAGGACTACTCCGATCGCAACAGCTTTATTCTGTCTGATGTTCATTCAGGGCCTCCTGGGTATAGGTTTAAAAAATCTCGTGATAATCGGTACCTACAGATCGTACCGTCGCGGGTGTTCCGAACAGCTGTTCAAGCTGTGGCGGCACTTCTATGGCATGGCCGATTATCGGTTCGACGATCGTATCGAATTTTGCCGGATGCGCTGTTGCGTAGACCACGGAAGGTTTGTCTGTGGGCCATGCCTGGCGCAGGCGTTCACCGGTCGCGGTGTGCGGGCATATGACATACTGCTGTTCTTGCCAAATCCGTTGTATCGTAGCTTGAATTTCTTCATCAGAAACACTCATGGCACCGACAGCTTGTTTAAAATCATCAAAATTTGGAAACAAATCGAATAATCGTTCGATATTGCTCGGATCTCCGACGTCCATCGCATTTGCCAGGGTATCGACACTAGGTCGTTTTCTGTAAATACCCTTCTCCAGATAGTCGACGATGGTTCGGTTGGCATTCACCGCGAGCCGTATCTCGTCAATCGGAGCCCCCGAAGCGGCAGCCCAATACGATCCGCAACTGTTTCCGACATTTCCACTTGGGATGTACATGACCGGTTCCTGTCCTGTCCGGACGGTCATTTCCAGCGCTGCGTACCATGCGTAGACCATTTGTGGCAATAATCGTCCAAGGTTGATGCTGTTGGCGGAAGACAAATGGTGCTCCGTGCATATGTTGTTATCCATGAATGCTGCTTTTACCATTTTCTGGCAATCGTCAAATGTTCCGTTCACCGCATAACTTTCAATGTTATTATCCCAACAGGTCAGCTGTAGTTCTTGACGTTTGGAGACCCTCCCTCTCGGATACAAAACTTTCACCCGTACATTCTTACGGTTATGAAAAGCTGAAGCGACCGCACTTCCCGTATCGCCGCTCGTAGCGACAAGGATGGTCAATTGCCGCCCTTGCCTCTCCAATAGTCGTTCCATGATCGAGGCTAAAAACCTAGCTCCGAAATCTTTGAACGCGGCTGTCGGTCCGTGAAAGAGTTCCAACACGGCCTGCTGCTGATCATGCCAATGCAATCCTAATGGGAAATTGAAAGCTTCCATACATATTTCACCCAACATCGGTTGCATCACATCCTGCTCAAACCAAGGATTAAGTATTTCAAACGCCAGTTCGGCAACCGAAGAGACTTCGTTTATCGAAGCAAGCCCGATGTGAGTGAATGTTTCGGGAACATACAATCCTCCGTCGGGTGCCAATCCCTGAAGAATTGCCTCGCTGGCTGATAATGGTACGGCTTTTTTTCGGGTGCTGACGTATTTCATCCTTTCTCTCCTATAACCGTGCGCCGAGATAAGCACTTAAACGAAGCAAATCTGCAAACACGCCACCTGCGGTGACTTCCGGCCCGGCTCCCGGACCCCGAATCACCAATGGCTGGCAACTGTATCTATCGGTATAGAATGCTACGACATTATCCGTTCCCCGAGCCCTCGCGAACGGATGGTCCATCGGATATGAACCAAGCTCTACTTTACATGTTCCGTCTTGCTCAACCGTGCCGACATACCTTAGCACGCATTGCTGCGCACTCGCTTTTTTGAATAGTTGTTCGACACTTTCGTCGATCAATGTCAATTGTTGCATGAATTGTTCCAATCCTGCATGTTTCAATTCCTCCGGAACCAACGAAACAATATCGATATCGCCGACTTCTACCTCAAAGCCAATCTCACGGGCAAGAATGACTGTTTTTCTGGCAACGTCCATTCCAGACAGGTCGTCGCGAGGATCCGGTTCCGTATACCCCAATTCTTTTGCTTCCCTCACCAGCGTGCTGAATGGTACCGTACCATCGTAGGTGGCGAAAAGATACGCCAATGTTCCCGAGACTATTCCTTCGATCCGTTTGATCCGATCACCTGTTTGGATAAGATCTTTCAAGGTTCCGATGATCGGCAACCCGGCTCCGACCGTTGTTTCATAGAGGAAATGCTTCCCGTACGATTTTGCAGCCCGCATCAAGCGCTTGTATTGGGCGAAAGGAGCTGTTCCCGCTTTCTTATTCGGGGTGATCACATGGATACCCCGCTCTATCCACTCGGTGTAATGGACGGGTAAATTGGCACTCGTCGTGCAATCGATTACGACGGCATGGGGGAAATAAGATCCTCCGACATGCTGGATCAGAGCTTTGAGATCGAGCGGTACGGCGTGTTCTGAAAATGATTTGCGCCAGTTCTTCAAATCAATGCCTTGTTCATCGAGGAGCATCCTGGAGGAATTGGCGATAGCCCTGATTCTGATATCGACGCCGAACTCGGCATTGAGGCGATTCGCTTCGATAGCGATTTGGTTCAGCAACGTCCCTCCGATATTTCCCGGTCCGAACAAAGCGACGCTCAAAGCCTGGCTCGACAAGAAAAAACCGGCATGCAACGCTCTGAGCGCGCGTCGGGAATCGATATCCTTAATCACCGCACTGATATTTCGCTCGCTCGAACCCTGAGCTATTGCCCGTACGTTGACATGAGCCTTTCCCAACGCTCCGAAAAATGTTCCGGCGATTCCGGGAACGCCAGGCATCCGGTCTCCTACGGCTGCCAAAATCGCACAACCGGTTTCTACTTCGACATTATGGATCTTATGGGCGGCGATTTCAGGAGCGAACGTGCTTCGCGCTGTGGCACAAGCGTAAGCTGCTTGTTCGGACGGAACCGCGAAACAAATCGAATACTCGCTCGAAGCCTGCGAGATCAATACCACCGAAATCCCAGCTTCCCGCACAGCAGCGAATAGTCTTTGGGCTATTCCGGGAACACCGAGCATTCCCGCTCCTTCTACATTGACCAAGGCAATATTTCGGATTACGGAAAACCCTTTGACCGGTTTCCCGGCCGCTGAGTTACCTTTATCATCCACTAAGGTTCCCGCATGATCGATAGTAGCGAAAGACCGTAATCGTATCGGGATCCTGTCGGCAATGGCACTTACCATAGATTGTGGATGGATGATCTTCGCTCCGAAAAACGACAGTTCCGTCGCTTCCGCGTAAGAGATGTGTTCTATTACCTGAGCGGTGGGCACATCATGAACATCGGCAGTGGTGAGCAACTCGTCGGTATGCCAGAATGTAAGACTGCCAGCTTTAAACTTGCTAGCCAATTGTGAGGCCGCAAGTTCACTCGATTGGGCTAACGTTGACCACGATTGTTCCACACACGTACCGGTGACCAATACGGTACCTTCATATAACTGTTCTGCCTGCTGCATATCCGTCAGCGACAGGTAATCGATGATGGTCACCTTCATCCGATTAATCTCTAACATGCTTTTGAGTACCAAAGCAGCCCATTGACTGATTATGTTATCAAAAAAGCGTGTCGAACCCTTCGAAATATCGCCGACCAGCCATACTGTCCTGAGAATTTCTTCTACTTCGCCGAATCCGTGCTTGATCTCATCCTGGACGGTGTTTCTATGCGAACCGGGCAATCGATGATCAATGATACCGCTCCAAGCTGACGTCTTGCTTTCCATCATTGCCCACAATCGCTCGTCACGGTGGCAGGCCATGTCCAACAGTGATGTGAGTTCCAGGATATCGGTGCTAACCGGAGAAATGACAAAGAATGACGTATGACAGGACGAGTGTTTTCTGATTGCGATCAGCCGATCGGTTCCCTCGGGACCAACTACCATAGCAGTGCTTATGGCATGTACTTCTACAGATTTAGACACGATGCTGTCCCCCAATGTACGCTATACTAAAAAAAGAGCCCATGAGGGCTCCTTCCAGTTAATCGATTATGACCAATTCAAATGGTCATATCACCTTCTGAACCCTGCCGCTTCTGAGGCAGCGTGTGCATACTTTGATTGTCCGAGGTGTTCCATCGATCAAGGTTTTTACATTCACGAGATTAGGCTTGAAAACACGTTTGACGGTCACGCCGATATGCTGACCGACACCACCTTTCTTCTTGGCCTGACCTTTTCTGGTTACGCTATTGCCGGCAACCGTTCCTTTTCCACAAATCTCACATCTTCGTGCCATGTTCTATCCGCCTTGTGTGTGTCTTTAATTACATGTAAGCGGGTGCCCGAAAACCTTGCACAGGAATTGTTTATCCTTATGAGCAGTGGTGCAGGAACCGGACTTGATCCGCAACTCGTATGAAAATATCAGATTCTGCAGAATATGTAAATACCTATGACCAGTCAACAAAGGGAAATTCACCGATGTTACAAGAGCATTGCGTAATCGGATGTAACACAATATCATACAAATATGATTGATAATCGAATCGAACGAGGCCTTTTTTCATTTTTACTGCCTCAGGCATGCACTTTGCTCATCGGGCGGCTTCGCAATGAATTATGGAAGCTTACCGGAGATATTTCGTTCAAATCGCTGCTCGGTTTCATACCGTTGGTGTGGACTGATACCAACATACATCAGAAGCATACGCCCGCATTGCCTACGCCGATAATTCCCTTCACCATGGACTGTGTCGCCAGAACGATTAACGATACGCTGTATTTGAATGACCCGAACCAACCGTTATCGCGCATCGTTCAAATATTATCGGACAGATACGCTGACAACACGATGAATACACCCGAACTATTTGCTGCCAAACAAGCCGGGATCCTGTTAGGCAGAACATCGATTGAAGCCCTGCAAGCCATTCAATCGATGGATGTCTCATTACCGATCGATGATGTCAGAATAGCTTTTTTTACTGTTACGTACGATCAGAAAATGAACTGGGATGCATTGGTCGCCTATAAGAAAATTTTCGAAATCCACCTCGTGTGACTCTGGAGTACCCTGTCTTTTTAGTATATGCTTAGTTTTGCTGTCCACCCGGACGGTGACCAATTATTGGGGGGTCGTGCCATGCGAAAAAAACGCATTGACAGTGTATCTGTCCTGATAATCGGAACCGTAGTTCTGATTCTCACCATGCTGATTACAATTTCTTGCTCCAAGTCGAACGACAGGGCCGTAAAGAGCGGGAAACGCACATTGTATCTTTATAACTGGACATATTATACTCCGGATGAAGTCATCGATCGGTTCGAAAAAGAATTCAATGTCGATGTCGTACTTGATGTATATGCTTCGAATGAAGACATGTTCACGAAGTTGCGTACCAGCGGCACCATCGGATACGATATAGTCGTTCCCTCGGCTGACTATGCATCTATCATGATACATTTGGATATGCTCCATAAAATTGACCATTCCAAGATTCCCAACCTCAAGCACATCGATCCTTGGGTGACTTCGCTTGCGACATATGATCCGAATCTTGATTATACTGTCCCGTACTTTTTGGGTGCGGCGGGAATAGCCGTCAACACAAAACATGTCAAGGAGTATGAAAAAGATTGGTCGATTTTCGGAAACCCTGAATTCAAAGGTAAGATGCAACTTCTTGACGATATGGTTGAGGTTCTCGGAATCGCTCAAAAAACATTGGGATATTCAGTCAATTCTCGATCAGCTGAAGAAATAGCAGCGGCCGGACGATTTATCAACGAGCAATGGAAACCAAATATCGTAAAATTTGATTCTGAAGGATTCGGCAAAGCGTTCGCCAGGGGAGAATTCTGGATTTCGCATGCGTTCCCAGAAGTAATCTTTGAGGAACTTCCGAAATCGCGTTGGTCAGATATAGATTTTTTCCTCCCTGAGAATGGGGGTCCGATGTATCTGGACAGCATGGTAATTCTGAAAGACGCCCCGAATGCCGATATCGCCCATGAGTTTATCAATTTCTTCCACCGCCCGGATATTTACGCTTTATTTCTCGATGAGTTCTATTTTGCCCCGACAGTGAATCCGGATGCTGAAAAGTACATGGAAACCTCTCCGTTTTATAGAAAAGAAGACTTGGAACATTATGAATTGAAACTCGATATGGCAGAGGCGTTGGAAATCTATGACAGCGTCTGGCAAACAGTTCGATACTACTAGGACGACCGGCATGATTATCCATAAGAAAGAACAGGCACCCGAACCTGTTTTAGATGCAAGCCGATGGCAACGAGTGCTGGAATTCTCACGCACCAAAGAAACCCCGTTTCAGCTGATTCTCGGGGATGTCATAGAACACAAATATGAAGAATTACAATCGCTGTTGCCATATGCCGATATCTATTATGCAGTGAAGGCAAATCCGGATCGGCAGGTCATCACGATCCTGGACAAGCTGGGCTCACATTTCGATGTCGCCTCGATCTATGAGATGCGACGCCTGCTGGACATGAACATCGATCCAAGCCGGATGGCTTACGGCAATACTATCAAAAAGCTTGAGCATATCGTTCAGTTTTACGAAGCAGGGATACGCGTCTTTGCCACCGATAGCGAGATGGACCTGCGTAACATTGCCAAAGCTGCTCCAGGGGCAAACATTCTTGTCAGGATCCTGACGGAAGGGGCTCAGACGGCTGACTGGCCTTTATCAAGAAAGTTTGGCTGTAATCCCGATATGGCAGCCGACTTGCTGATCCTCGCACGGGATCTCGGACTAATTCCCTATGGCATTTCTTTTCATGTCGGTTCTCAACAACGAGATGTTTATGCCTGGAATAATGCATTAGCGAAAGTTAGCGTTATACATAATTGGTTGATCGAACATGAAGGCATCCATATTCAATGCATCAATATGGGAGGGGGGTTTCCTGCCAGTTATCGGGAAGAAACACATCCGACCAGCATGTATGCTGCTGAAATATCCCGATTCTTGAAAGAATATTTTCCCGACACCGCACTTCGGATTATCATAGAACCGGGACGGTCGCTCGTCGGCGACAGCGGTGTGTTGGTTTCTGAAATCGTGTTAATCTCGCGTAAATCCAAAACCGCCCTCGAACGATGGGTCTACCAAGATTGCGGCAAATTTAGCGGATTGATGGAAACTCTTGATGAGTCGATCCATTACCCCATCCGTTGCGAACGGACAGGAGTATCCGGCAAAGTAATACTTGCCGGACCCACGTGCGACAGCATGGATACGATGTATCAACACTATAGGTATGAGTTACCGTTGGATCTCGTGTCAGGAGACAGGCTTTATTGGATATCTACCGGTGCTTATACAGCAAGTTATTCCGCCGTCGAGTTCAATGGCTTTCCTCCGTTACCGACGTATGTGATATGATTCAAGCTCTCGATCTGCCATATTCGCATTCCTATCTGCAATCGATCGAGAATTAGTAGGGGGTGATCAATGCCACAAGACGACACGATTTGTTTATTTTGTCACATCGGCAAAGAACTCATACTATCGGAAAACGAATTCGCATATGCGATCAGGGATGGCTTTGCGGTATCTGAATTTCACACGCTCATCATACCCAAGCGTCATGTGTCCAGTTATTTCGAACTCACCGATGAAGAGCTGCTTGCCTGCAACCGTTTGTTGAAAGAATCGCAACGGCACATCGAAGAAATCGATACTTCCGTCGACGGATTCAATATCGGAGTGAATGTCGGTTCGACTGCCGGACAGACCATCCGGCACTGCCATATCCATCTCATCCCAAGACGGATGAATGATGTTCCCAACCCCAAAGGCGGTGTCAGGCACATCATACCCGGTAAAGGAATATATTGAAGCGACATCTGGCCGAATGATTTCAAAACTCTCAAAGAGGCAAAAACCATGAAAGAAGATTCGCAGGAATAATAAAAATATGCTCAATAAATTTCTATTTTCCGCAACCAATGATGAGAATACTTGTTGGCGATAATTTAATTTCGGTTCTGTTGTACTAGACAATGGATATTGCTATACTCTAAAAAATATTTATCGCAATCCGACTATGGACCCAACATAAGGAGCATGTTTTGAGTATCAGAACTATTCAAGCCGCGATGGGTAGTATCCCGTTTGATACGATCATCAAGAATATACGGCTGGTGAATGTTTTTACTTCAGACATCTACCCTGCTGATATCGGCATAACTGATAATGAAATAGCGTTTGCAGGAACGATGACTCCGCAGCATCGTGCATTGAACCTTATCGATGGCGAAGGTCAGTTCGCAGTCCCCGGATACATCGACAGCCACATGCATATCGAGAGCAGCATGATGACTCCTGCCAACTTTGCAACAGCGGTACTTCCCCTGGGAACAACCAGTGTTGCCGCGGATCCCCATGAAATCGCCAATGTCCTCGGTGAATCCGGAGTACGCCTGATGTGCGATCGGTCGGTCGACCTTCCATTGCACGTGCATATGATGGCTCCTTCCACCGTCCCTTCGGCACCCGGATTCGAACAGAGCGGCGCAATTATCACCAATGAAGAAATCGAAAGGATGCTTCGGTATCCCGGAGTGCTCGGCTTGGGTGAAGTAATGGATTTTCTGGGCGTGATCGCTGGTGATGACAAGATGATCGCGATCATCGACGTGGCGAAAAAAGCGAAGGTTGTAATCGACGGACATGTCCCGACCCTGAAAGGGAAAGAATTACAAGCATTCGTCGCTTCGGGCATAGATTGCGATCATACGATGATGGATCCGCGGATCGTAACTGAGAAATTACAGTACGGGATGTGCGTACAGATTCAGGAACGGTTTTTTACTAAAGAACTCATGTCGTTTCTAAACACATTCCCGGTTCAAGACCGGATCATGCTCGTCACAGACGATGTGCCGATCAGCAGATTGGCATCCGACGGGCATGTCGATGCATTGCTCCGCCATTCGGTGGCATTGGGTCTGGACCCGATCAAGGCAATCCGCTATGTGACCATCAATGCCGCAAGCCGATTGCGGTTACATCATCGTGGCGCGATAGCACCGGGGTATGCTGCCGATATCGTACTCATTGATAATCTTGAACATTTTATGGCAAATCAAGTTTTTAGCGACGGTCAGCTGGTTGCCGAACACGGAACGATGCTAAAGAAGATCACCGCAATACCATTTCCGGAAGTAACCTATCACACCGTCAAGGTACCGAAGGTGACTCCTACGGACTTTACCATCCAAGTTGACAAAGACAAAGTGCTGGCGAATGTCATCATGCAAGATGGGAAGACATCACGCACAACATTGAGACAGATAGAGTTGAATGGTATCGACGGAAAACTCCAACAAGGTGAATTGATGAAAATGACGGTATTCGAGCGTCACAGCGGAAACGGTACGAAGAAGCATGGATTGATCGGGAATATGAAAGGTTTTCGTGGAGCCATCGCAACCACATACGCCCATGATTGCCATAATCTCGTGGTGTACAGTGCCAACGACGACGATGCCGCGATAGCAGCTAATGAGCTCATCAACACCGAGGGGGGAGTGATCGCGGTACTCGAAGGAAACATCCTCGCTTCTATCCGACTTCCGATCGCGGGAATTCTCTGCGAAGATGACAAAGAAACACTTGCGAAGAAATTTTCAGCGGTCGATCGAGCCGCAAAAGAAATTCTTCGGCTAAACCATCAGGAAGTCCTTACATTCGTCACCCTCATGCCGCTCGCGGTCTCACCCGAAGTTAAATTGACTGACAAAGGTCTTATCGATGTGATTCATAAGAAGTTTCTCCCGTTGTTGGCTGATGATATCGACAGACATGATACTAAGGTGGACTCATGAGCAAAAAGCGAAATTTCTTTTTCCTGTCATTTCCCACCACCTTTGCGCTATTGGTGTTGTTCGTAGCCCCGATGGTCTATATTCTCATCAACACGCTAGAGCAAGACGGCATTGCGAATTTTGTTAAGTTTCTGACTGATAGTTTTTATCTGAATATCTTGAAAACTACCGTTATCATATCGCTCAAGACAACCGGGATCCTCCTGTTACTCGGGTACCCCACCGCCTATTTCTTAGCACGGACCACATCGAAATTAAAAAATACCATGATGATCATTATTTTATTCCCATTCTTGGTCAGCGCGGTCGTCCGGTCCTACGGATGGATGGTTATCCTTGGTAATAAAGGACTTTTGAATCAATTTCTCCTTGCCGTAGGGTTGATAGAGAATCCGCTAAAGATAATGTACACATCCCATGCTGTCATCGTTGGGCTCGTGCATCTTTTACTGCCGTATATGATCTTATCGATCACCGGTGTGATCCAGGGGATCGACAAAAACCTCGAATACGCAGCATCCAGCTTGGGATGCAATCCGTTAAAAACGTTCTTCAAAGTATTGCTTCCGCTTTCCACTCCAGGGATTATCTCTGGTTGTACGCTAGTGTTCACCTTGAGTATGACCGCCTATGTCACGCCCAGATTATTGGGAGGTGCGAATTTTAGGATGATGAGCACCATGGTATTCCAAGAAGTGAACGTGAATTTCAACTGGGGTCTCGCATCAGCCATCAGTTATATCCTGATGTTCGTCATCCTCCTATTTCTGGTGGTATTCAATCTCGCCACAGCCAGCATCAATCAACGCGTGGGAGGGCAAAAACATGCATGAAGACAGGGTAAGCCTCTTTCCAAAAATCGTCACGATCCTCGTGCTTATATTCCTCGTGGCTCCTTTAGTGGTGATTATTCTGGCATCATTCAGTCCGACAGTCCTGGTAGTGTTTCCTCCCAAGGGATTTTCCCTTAAGTGGTATGCCAATATTTTCACTTCTTCCACGAACTTCTTGAGCGGCCTCGGTAATAGCTTGAAAGTGGCCATAGTCGCCACGCTGATAGATATCGTACTCGGAGTCGCTGCCGCCCTTTCGGTCACTCGTTACACATTCAAGGGGAAACACCTGCTCATAGCATTTTTCACTTCTCCGATGTATGTTCCATCTATCGCTTTCGCGTTCGTGTTGCTAAGGGTATTCAGCATGATCGGAGGTGTTCCGGCATATCTGCGAATCCTTCTGGGGCACTCGATCATCATCATCCCATATATCATCCGCAACACCATCGCCGTACTGGCAGGATACAATTGGCTGCTCGAAGATGCCGCGGCTTCACTTTCGGCAAATCCGTTGCAAACATTCACTAAAGTCACCCTCCCCTTGATCAAACCCGGAATCATGGCGGGAGCGTTGCTTTCGTTTCTTTATTCGTTCGATGAAGCGGTTCTGGGCAGTTTACTCAGTTCTCCCAGATTTATAACCCTACCCATCCGCATAATGAATTACATGGAATTTTCATTCGATCCGACCTTGGCTGCTATTTCAACACTGTTGATTGTCATGTCATTGACGAGCATCGTGTTGATGGAACGTTTGATAGGGTTGGACATGTTCTTGAAATGATGAATTTCGGCCAAAGGAGACCTGGCAATGGCGATTCTACAACTAGATAATCTGACCAAACGATTCGGCAATTTTACCGCGGTCGAACATGTGAGTCTCACCGTCGCCGATGGGGAAATGGTTGCTTTGCTCGGAGAAAGCGGTTGTGGCAAAACCACGACGCTGAGAATGATCGCGGGTTTTTCCGAAGCTGATGAAGGAGTAATCACCATTGATGGCAAGGTGATGAATTCTATTCCCGCCTACAAACGCAACGTCGGTATTTTTTTCCAGAATTATGCCTTGTTTCCTCATCTCACCGCATATGATAATATCGCGTTCGGCCTAAAGGTCCAGAAACGAGATCGTCACGAAATTCGTGAGAAAGTGGGTAAGATCATCCACATGGTCAAGCTAGATGGTTTGGAGAAACGTTATCCTCGTGAATTATCCGGAGGACAACAACAACGGGTAGCTCTAGCCAGAGCACTTGTGATGGAACCTTCGGTCATGTTACTCGACGAACCGCTTTCGAATCTTGACGCGAAGCTTCGCATTGAGATGCAAGAAGAAATCAAGCGCATCCAACGCGTGCTTGGCATCACCACCATTATCGTGACCCATGATCAGGAAGAAGCTATTTCTTTGGCCCATCGTGTCGTGGTCATGGACAAGGGAAAAATAGTACAGGTAGGCCCTCCTGAAGAGGTCTTTGAGAACCCGTGCAATGCCTTCATCGCAGATTTCATGGGATTCGTGAATATCTTTGAAGGAACAGTCGAGTCTGTCGCCGATGGGGTAATGTGTATCCGTTGTATGGATAAGCTTATCGAGGCCGAAGCTGCGTCCTGTGATGAAATCGTTGTCGGAGAAGCGGTCAAGTTGGCGATACGGCCCGAGAAACTGCAACTTTCCGATAACAAGAATTCACACAATGTGTTCACCGGTACCATTGAATCCACCACGTATAAAGGCAATATTACAAGGGTGGAAATAAGTGGAATAATTACAGAGCCGTTGTTTGCCCATAAAAGTGATTTCTATCAAAAACCCGGAGATACGATAGGTGTCTATCTGCCTCCTGATAAAATTCGTGTGTTTAAGACCAAATAATTGGTAAAGGAAGGTAAAAGATGAGAAAGTTCCTGATTTTGTTCGTGATCATGGTGCTTGCGATTGCAGCACTCCCTGCTGCGGGGCAAGCAGAACCACCTAAAACCGGAGCTGAGTACAAAGGGGTTGACCTCGTTGTAGCGACATGGGGATGGACCGCAGCCAATGTAAAGAAATTATCCGAAGCATTTGAAAAACAGTATGGCTGTACCGTCATCATCGATGAAACCAGCGGGAATGCGGACCGTTTGAATAAAGTCATCGCTCAACAGAAAAATCCTGAAATTGATGTGGTGATGATGTCAGAAAGTTTCTCCGCAATCGGCAATGATATGGGAGTGTTCGAGAAAATCGATACCAATATCGTTACCAACCTCAACAATCTGTATGACTTTGCCAAGAACGCTGACGGTTATGGCCCTGCATATTCACTCGTTCGTTACGGGATACTTTATGATAAAGACCGGGTACCGGCACCCGCATCATACCTTGATTTATTCAACGGAACGTACGATGGCATGCTTTCATTGCCAGACATGACCAGCACGGCCGGCCCTTACCTTTTGGTTGCCATCGCCGAAGCACTTGGCGGAAGCGCAGAGAATGTTGATCCGGCATTTGATTTCCTAAAGCAGAACGTTGGTTCGGTGGCACAGTTTTATACCACCAGCTCAGATGTCCAGACTGGCTTCACCACCGGTGAAATCGCTGTCTCGGTGTTCATGGATATGAATATGCCGATGCTGGCCCAATCGGGAATAAATATTGATTGGGTTGATGCGAAAGAAGGTAGTTTCTCAGCAGCAGCGACCATCAACGTGGTCAAAGGTGCCAAAAATCCTACGCTGGCACAACTGTACGTGAACTATCTGTTGAGTGATGAAATCCAGAATCAGCTGGCTGATGTCATTTCAGAAGCCCCGACTTCCAAGAATGCCACTATGAGCGCTGAAAAGCAAAAGTACCTGGCGTTCGGTGAAGATGCGGTCGCTTC
>JAAYIV010000147.1 GCA_012523305.1 Spirochaetales bacterium | reverse complement strand
TGCTCGTTGTCCTTTTTTTGTTGTCCGCTTTTACATTTGCAAGCGGTGTTGGAGAAAAGGCTGCGACTGGTGGTGGACCGTCTGGTGAATTGATTATCTACACATCATATTCAAATGACTTGCAACAGATTCTTATCGATTCTTTTAGAGAAAAGTATCCGCAAATCGATGTCCAACTTGTTGAAGGCGGTGCAGGCGAACTCAAAGCGAGAGTAAAAGCAGAGGCAGCTAATCCACAGGGCGATATTATTACGGGTATCACCTACTCTGACTATAATGAGATGAAGCCATTTTTACAGCCGTATATCGCAAAGAACAATGCTGCGATGCCGGAGGATGCTCGTGGAGAAACTACCGACGGCTATCTGACCTACCAAGTCGCCCAGTGCGTAAATCTCCTTGTCAACAAACAACTTGCCAATAATCTCGGAGTTGAAATAAAAGGATACAACGACCTTCTCAATCCAAAACTCAAAGGCAAAATAACTGCTGCAAACCCATCCAATTCATCCTCAGCTTGGGACCAGCTCGTTACAATGCTCGTTGTAATGGGTGGTCTTGGATCGGAAGAAAGCTGGACCTATGTTGAAAAGTTCACCCAGCAACTCGACGGCAAGATCAGCGGATCTTCATCAGGAGTCTATAAAAACGTTCTCAATGGTGAGTATGTTGTTGGTGTTACCTATGAAGCCCCATGTATCGAGTATATTAAATCCGGACAGGGCGACAAGGTGGAACTCGTATACATGGAAGAAGGCACAACTGCTTCATTCCACGGAAATGGAATCATCAAAGACTGCAAGAATCTTGATAACGCAAAGCTTTTCATGGATCATCTCATAGACGATGAAACTCAGAAGCATATGGAAAAGAACGGTTCACACCGTCAGGCAAACTTGAATTTACCAACAACTGTTGATTTCAGAATCCCAATGGAAAACCTCAAACTCATGTATCGTGACGAACAGTATCTCGCAGAGCATAGAGCAGAAATCGTAGCTCGCTGGGAAGCCATCTGGGCAAAATACAGCAAGTAATCATTCTCCATCAGCATCCTGTGAATTCTGCAGGATGCTGAATAATTTTCCAATATGGGTAATGACTGAAAGAGGGCATATAAAAACCACTATCTGATGATCAGGATACGATCATAAATTTCTTTCATAGAAAGGTTGAGCCATCTTCTGAATCAATTGACAGTGACGGTATGCAAAACCTCAGAATAAGTGACGAGATAGAATTCCACGTTGAAGACCAATTAATGGGATTTGGGTGATAATATAAGTGATGTCGTTATATCAAAGCACTGTATACCAAACGATATATTGTTCATCTGTAACACGTTATTGGTAAGAATCTCTTTTCAGACCGATTACTTTTTATCAGAAACATAATCCTAAGACAGGAATAAAAATATGAGCGTAAACATTCACATTAAAAATGCAGTAAAAAGATTTGGAAATAACACAATCATCCCGGATCTTAGCCTTGACGTACAGGAAGGTGAATTCTTCACACTTTTGGGACCGTCAGGTTGTGGAAAGACGACACTTTTAAGAATGATTGCCGGATTCAACACCATCGAAGGCGGAGATTTCTACTTCAACGAAAAGAGAATCAATGATCTTGATCCAGCCAAGAGAAATATTGGCATGGTGTTCCAGAACTATGCAATCTTCCCTCATCTGACCGTTAGGAAAAATGTTGCTTTCGGACTCAAGAACAAGAAATTCCCCAAGGATCAGATAGAGGAGTTAACAGATAAGTTCATGAAGTTGGTCCATGTTGATGAGTATGCCAACAGAATTCCCGAACGCCTTTCCGGAGGCCAACAACAGAGAGTCGCCCTTGCAAGGGCATTGGTAATCGCCCCCGACGTGCTTCTGATGGACGAGCCGCTTTCAAACCTCGATGCCAAGTTAAGGGTTGAAATGAGAGGGGTAATCAAGAAGATTCACAGCGATGTTGGGATAACAACCATCTATGTCACCCACGATCAAGAAGAAGCAATGGCTGTTTCTGATAGAATCGCCGTTATGAATGAAGGAGAAATACAACATATCGGAAGTCCGAAGAATGTCTACCAAAGACCAGCGAATGTGTTCGTAGCGAGCTTCATCGGGAGAACGAACATGCTCAAGGCAGAACTGGTCATAAAAGCCAAAAAACCTTATCTGTGTTTACCCGGAGGATTTGAAATCAATATCGAGGGTGTTAAATCCGAGCATATGAACGATATGGATGTTCAGGTATCGATCAGACCAGAAGAATTCGTGTTATATGACGAAAATGAACCTGGATTGAAAGGAACGGTGACGGACAACATTTTCCTTGGATTAAACACACACTACAACGTTACGCTTGCAACCGGAGAAGAAGTTGAGATCATTCAGGAGTCCTCAATACAATCCACTATTGAGAAAGGCATGAAGGTTTCACTTCAAATCAAGAAGGAAAAAATCAACATTTTCACAGCCGATGGCAGTGAGAACATCCTTCTCGGTGTCAAGAATGATAAGAAAGAATGAGAGGTGCATATGAATCAGCTTCGAAGAAAAAGCAAGCTTGAGATATGGAACCTGATTGCTTATCTTATTGTTGCTTTGTATCTGATATTTTTGATCTTTCCACTCATCAAGATTCTTCGGTCGTCACTCGATATGCCGGATGGGACCAGAAGTTTGGGAAACTTCAAACGTTTCTTTAGCGATCCTTACTATTTCAAAACATTGGTAAATAGTTTTCAAGTATCGATCGTAGTAACGTTCTTTTCCCTTATTCTCGGAGTACCGCTCGCCTACTTTTACAACATGTATCAGATGAAAGGGAAAAAATTCCTTCAGGTTGTCATCATCCTTTGTTCCATGTCCGCTCCATTTATTGGCGCATATTCTTGGATCTTGGTACTTGGCAGAAACGGTGTAATCACAAGATTCCTTGAAAGCATCTTTCACTTCACCATGCCGAATATCTATGGTTTCAAAGGTATCGTGATATCTCTGACATCACGATTGTTTCCCATGGTATTCCTTTACACCTCAGGAGCGCTGAAGAGCATAGACAATTCACTCATCGAAGCCAGCCAGAATCTCGGGATCAAAGGTGTGAAAATGTTCTTCAAGGTCATAGTTCCACTTTGCATGCCTTCAATTTTGGCAGCATCACTGATTGTCTTTATGAGGGCTTTGGCAGATTTTGGCACGCCTTTGATGATCGGTGAAGGGTTCAGGACCTTCCCTGTCGAAATCTACAATGCCTACGTAGGAGAAGTCGGACAGAACTTTGGATTCGCAGCTGCGATCAGTATCGTGGCAATCTCAATCACCGCGATAGTATTCCTCATCCAGAAGTGGGCAACAAGCAAATTCAGCTTCACCATCAATGCGATGCACACCATTGAATCAAAGAAAGCAAAACCCGGACTCAATGTTTTCATTCACTTCTATTCTTACCTTCTCGTCTCTGTCGCAATGTTACCTCAAGTATATCTTTGGTACACATCGTTCAAGAATACCAGTAAAAGCGGGAACGTCTTCATTGATGGATATTCGTTGATGAGCTATAGGGAAGTCATGAAGAGAGGTCTCGATACTTCCATCAGAAACACTGCTGTCGTAGGATTTCTTGCAGTAGCTATCATCCTGATTCTGGCAATTTTCGTATCGTACCTGGTTGTAAGGAGAAGGAGTTTCAAAAGCCAACTCATCGATACCATGTCGATGATCCCGTACGTTCTTCCTGGCTCCGTAGTTGGAATCGCATTAATATCTTCATTCAATACGAAACCACTGATCCTTACCGGTACTGTCGCGATCATAGTCATTTCAATGGTCATCAGAAGAATACCGTATACAATCAGATCCTCTGTTGCAATTCTCGGACAGATTCCTATTTCCATGGAGGAAGCTGCAATCAGCCTCGGAAGTAATAAGATCAAAACGTTCTTCGGAATAACGGTTCCAATGATGGGAAATGGAATAATTTCCGGAGCCCTCCTCAGTTGGGTCACGATTATTACAGAATTATCGACATCGATAATCCTGTACACTGCAAAGAGCCAAACGCTAACGGTATTCACCTATGTTTTCGTCTCCCGTGGTTCCGACGGGCAAGCCGCGGCAGTCGCAACGGTTCTTTCGTTGTTCACGATTATTTCGCTTACGGTTTTCATGCTATTTTCAAAAGACAAGGATGTGACAATGTAGTTTCGGATCATGATCATAAAAACGGTTGTTGTCGAGCTATAAGTTTGCATAAACTGATCCCCGATGACCAAAATACATAATAGCTTCGAGTCCTTGTTGCGTGATATGAAAGACTATCTCTCCTCTTGAGTGTGCCAGTCGTTCCGACTGGCACGTTATGATATACATAAAGGAAGTCGCTGATATCCAGCCGCACGTCACATAAGTGTTTGCGTACAAGTATGAAAATGATTTTTATGTATCGAATTACCTATGTTATTGCTAATTCCCATAAATACAGAGAAGCTGTCGTTCCATAAGGGCTGTACCGTTTCCTATACCGTTCAAAACGCTTTTTATCGATGAAAGTGTGATGATACAATTTCATGAGTCCTTTTCGAATCCCCAAATCGTTATAGCTAAGCACATCGGGGCGATTCAATGAAAAGATGAGAATCATCTCTGCTGTCCATACCCCTATGCCGGGCAATGCAACAAGATTCCGGATGATTTCTTCATCTTCCATATCATGAAGCTTCTCAAGATCCAATCGTCCCTCTAGTACCGCAGCCGCACAACTTTTCATATAGGATACTTTTTTAAATGATAGACCGCATGCCTGAATCACAGTTTCATCGGTTTGTGCGATTGAATGGCAAGTGATACCATCCAATCGTTCTTCCAACCTTGCCCAAATCGTACGGGCTGCTTTTCCTGAAATCTGTTGGCTCGCGATAGCACTTATCAGTGATGTGAAAACATCGGGATCTCCATTGCGTGAAATCGGTCCGATTTGTTCCATCGCTTTATGTAATGCTTTATCTTTTGCTGAAAGATATGATATGGCTTCACTTGTTGTTTCTATACAGTGCATATGTCGTTTCCAATTTCAATAAAAATTGTTTATATTCCAATCCTCCGGCATATCCGACCAAATCTCCATTGGCACCGATTACTCGGTGACAAGGGATGATGATGCCAATCGGGTTGCGATTATTGGCCATTCCAACGGCTCTACAAGCTTTGGGATTTCCAATCTTTTCAGCTATTTGTCCATAACTTTTTGTTTCACCGTATGGAATGGCAAGCAATGCGCGCCAGACTGATTGCTGAAAAACTGTTCCCTCAGGTGCGAGAGGTAACTCAAAGATGAATCTCTTTCCTGCCAGATACTCTTCCATTTGGATCTTAGCTAACTGAAGTAATGGCACATCGCCCTCGGGAACATCTCGAGGTAAGGATCCGAAGAACGTTTTTACTATCGCGGTATCGTTTGCCATCAGAGTTATGGGACCCATCGGCGAATCGACCGATACTCCATATAGGGTTTGATAATCATTGCACACCATAATTTCTCCATACAAATGATATATGCTGGGACTTCTCTATTCAAGCATATGCCATTACAGGATGAGTTGTCATTCTCAACCTGATGACATTACTGATACAAACATGTACTATGTGTCAATATCCTCAATTCAGGAGTATCTATGAATCCATTGGCACAAGAACTCAACAGAATCCTTGAAGGTACGATAGTAGATAAATTGCTTTCCGATTATGGCCGACGGATGTATTTCCCGAAAGGCATCATCTCACAATCCGCAGAGGCAAAGCAAAAAGCAACAAAATACAATGCTACCATCGGGATTGCCACAGAATCTGGGTCACCGATGTATCTGCCTTCGATTTATTCGATGTTTGCACATGACGGACTCACTCAAAATGAGATATTCCCATATGCTCCTACTGCCGGGGAGATGCAATTGAGAAAACTCTGGTACGAGGATATGCTTCGAAAGAACCCGACGATGAAGGATAAGAAGGTATCACTGCCTATCGTTACAAGCGGATTAACACATTCTATCAGTCTTGTCGCATCTCTTTTCCTTGAAAAGAACGATACCATTCTTGTTCCCGACATGTATTGGGGAAATTATAATCTGACATTTGTTGAACAGCGTGAAGCGAAAATGATCCAGTTCCCCCTCTTCAGTAATGAGGCTCTTAATATCGACGGTCTGGAGAAGGCGATTGATTCGCTTGATTCACAAAAAATCAATCTTATCCTCAACTTCCCCAACAACCCTTCAGGGTATTCGCCGAAGATATCCGAAGCCCAACGATTGTGTGAGATGCTAACGAAAAAAGCTTTTGAAGGGAAGCATCTTCTTGTTCTTCTCGATGATGCATACTTCGATTTGTTCTATGAGGAGAATTTGTATAGAGAGTCTCTTTTCAGCATGTTGTGCGATGCCCATGAACATCTGTTTGCGGTAAAAGGCGATGCGGCGACGAAAGAAGAAATGGTATGGGGCTTCCGAATCGGTTTTCTCACATTCGGTGCAAAAGGCTTGACCGACAGTCACTATGAAGCTTTGACTAAGAAAACAATGGGATTGATTCGAGGCAGCGTGTCGTCTTGTAGCAAACCGAGTCAAAACCTTCTGATAAAAGCGATGCAAAGTCCTCATCGTCTTGAAGAAAAAGAAATGAATGTAAAACAATTGGCCAAACGATACCATTTGTTGAAAACAGCATTGGGCAAGTACGCACATAACAAGCACCTCGTGCCACTTCCGTTCAACTCCGGATATTTCATGGCGTTTGTTTGTGCCGGAGATGCCGAAGCCTTGCGCATTCACTTGCTAGATACATATAAAGTTGGTACGATTTCCATTCAAGGTACCTACCTGAGGCTGGCCTTTTCCAGTGTGGACCTCGAAGATATCGAAGATTTGGTTACTCTGGTGTATAAGGGAGCCGATGAGGTGTTTGGCGCATAAAGGAGAGAGTCTACCATTGAACGGAGAAAAAACTTTTAGGATAGGAACCTTGGCAGAAAAAACCGGAGTAACCGTCCGAACAGTTCGATATTGGGAATCTTTGGGATTATTGAAGACTCAAGATCGCAGCGATGGCGGACAACGTTATTACAACGATGCCGATGTAGTGTATATCAAACGCATTCTCCAATTGAAACGCTTAGGTTTCAGCTTGGATGAGATAAGCAAGATCATCCGCATGGGATCTGATGATGCTACCGGGCAGAAACGCCGTATCGAATTACTTAAACAGTATCGGAAACAAATTTCTTTGGTAACGCACCGAAAACAAGAACTTGAACGGTTGTTGGAAGAACTCGCTTGGCATGTACGCCAACTTGAAACCGTCAAGGAGGCCTTCCAACATTGCCCGGGCAAGGCTTGTCATGATTGTCTGTTCAAGAATCGGTGCGATTTTTACCAAGAAATCCCGTTGATCGAATAGTATCTTTCACATTGAAGGATTCATCCGATTGTAATTTGCCATATATTGGTTGAGAACCGACGCTAGAGACGAAACCGTCTGTTCAACACCAAGAGACTGCTCAAGCATTTCCAATATCCGGTTCTGTATCTCATAATAGGCTTGATAGGCGTTAGGCCACCACACACTTTGAATTTCAGGATTACTCGCGTTCAATTGATCTATTGCGACTTGGAATAATGGATTTTCCACAACATGTTCTTTGAACTGTGGTAATTCGTACGTTTCTAAATTTACCGGGAAATATCCTGTGGCCTTGTGCCAAGCAAATTGGGACTCGCTGTTCATCAAGAATTTTAAAAATAACCATGTTGCTTTCTTCCCAGGATCATTGCCATTGTCAAATGCAAATAGCGCACCGCCACCAATATTTACTCCTCCTGTAGCTTGATCATTTACCTTCGGGAAAAAACCGACACCCAACTCGAATCTTCCGTCGATCGAGGCCAATAGTGTGGATAGTCCGCTTGTGGAGGCGACATGCATCGCTACTTTACCTGCAGAGAACTCCTGACGGATATTTGCACTGAGGTTTCCCAATCCTCCACTTTCATACACTTTACGCCACTCTGTTAAGAAAGTAGCCATGGTATCGTTTTCATCAAAAACAACGCGGGTCGGATTTCCTTCATGGCCATTGGCCATATCGGTCATATAGGAAAGTCCATGTTGTTGGCCGATCCATGAAACCAGCTCATATGTCGTCGGAATTCCTGCAAAGCCATAGCGTTCTATCGATTTCCCGTCAGCTGAATATTTGGCTAGCTTCCCGGTATAATCAGCTAATTCGGCAAGTGTGCGAGGAGGATGTTGAGGATCTAGCCCGACTTCGATAAACGCATCCTTGTTATAATACAAAACGATTGTTGAGCAATTGAACGGCATGCCTATCACCTTGTTCTTATAGGTGGTAGACAGAACTGCCCCGGGTTGCAGTTGAGAAAAATCAAAGCTCGCATCAGCATCTGCCAAATCGGACGCCGGGACCAGAAAAACCGAATCTCGAACATCCATCACTCCGGTTGCATCCAATTGGGCTATATCTGGAAGATCTTTATTACGGCCAGACTGAAGACTCGCCCGTAATTTCGTTGCAACATCGGCAGCTTTTCCTTGATAGATTTCCCGTACCACGACGGAATTTTCTCGGCCGATGGTATCATTGAATGTTTGTACTAAAAGGGTCATCGCTTCTTGTTGCAAGCCACTGTTTGAATGCCAGAATACTACTTCTTGCATAGTTGTCTTCTTTGTTTCGCCCTGTCCCTTGGAGAAGAGCGGAAATAACGTGAGTAAAAGCACCATTATTAAAAGTATCATCGCGTTACCACGTAACTTATTTTGCATATCATTATCCTCCCGATATGTTTATCCCAACGAACCTGAAACGACTCCTTCAACGATCCGTTTCCTGAATACCAGAAATAAAAGAATCGACGGCAACACTACTAATGAAATCGCTGCAAATACCGGACCGAAATCAAGATTTTCCGCGTAACTGAGCAATGTGATCCCAACCTGGACAGTACGCATCGTAGTATCATTTGTCACCAACAATGGCCATAGATAGGAGTTCCAGATGGTAACGAACGATTGAAGCAAGAATATTAACATGATTGATCGCGACATCGGAGTAACGATACGGATCAAAAATCTGACATCTCCACACCCGTCAATCGAAGCAGCTTCACGATATGTGATCGGAATTGATTTAAAAATCTGACGAAGCATGAACATTTGCACAGGAGCAAGAAGATGGATTGATATGATTCCAAGATAGGTATCTATCAAACCCAAACGGCTGATCAGAATATAGTTTTCCAGTATCAATGCATCGGCGGGAAGTAACATGGTGGCCAAGATTACGATGAACAATAGCTTCTTCGCTTTAAATTCCTTATATACGAATGCGAATGCGCTTAATGTTGCAATTGCTATACGTAAGATTGCTCCGACAGATGCACTGATCAAAGAATTGAGCATGAATCGGATTAAGGGAGATTCGTTAATCGCTCTTTGAAAATTGTGTAATCTGATAGTTGATGGAACGATTGTCGGTGGAAAGCTTGAAAACTCTCTGATTGAAAAGAACGAACCCGCCACCATGTAATAGATCGGGAACGTCACGACCAGGCCGAATATAGTTGCCAATATCATTACCACAATAGTTCTTGTACCGGTTAGACGTTTCATTGGTAGAATACCCCTTTACGTTCAAACCTGAATGAAACGGCAATCATTGCCAAGGATAAGAGAAATACGATTACGCTTATTGCAGAACCCATACTATAGTTTCCTGATTTGAAGCCTTCCACATACATCTGGTACACCAAAGTCTGAGTCGATCTAAACGGTCCGCCTTCGGTCATGACCAATACCGGTCCACTTAGCAACATACTATCCCGCAAACGATTGGCAATGACAAACATCAATGTCGGTGAGATAAGCGGTATTTGAATATGGAAAAAGGTCTGCAATCTATTGCTGCCGTCCAGCTCTGCTGCTTCGAGCACTTCTTTGGGAATTGAACGTAAAGCTCCTACCAATAAGAGAAAATCCAAGCCCATCGCCATCCAAATGCATAGTATGACAATCACCCACATTGCCCACTTCGGGTCGTTGAACCATTGCACCTGGACATTGAACAGAAAATTTATGACGCCGATGGTAGGGTTGAACAGTGCTTGAAACACTATTGCAGCAGATGACATTGCCACAGACAAGGGCATGATGAATAGCGATTCATTGAATGCGGTGCCTTTTCGCTTTCTGTATACCAAAAGAGCCAGGATGATACAAACGAGAAGGTTCAATGGAACAAACATCACGGCAAATCTAAACGTATTTGTCAGGCTGGTAAGGAAGTTACGATCAGCAAAAAGGCGTTTGAAATTATCTAAGCCCGCAACATCAATGATGGTCCCTGAATAATTCACGATACTGAGACTATTGATGATCGTTTTCACGAATGGTCGGTAGGAGAATAACAATGCGATAAAAAGAGCGGGCAATATGTACAAAAATCCGCTTATCTGGTTTTTTCTCTTTCTAGGTTTTTTGATTCCATCTGCGTTGTTCATACGAACGATAGTATGAAAATGATTTACTTTTGACAATATTTTTCGTCATAATTCTTTTAAATATATCAAATTCCTTACGTTGATAACCTCTACGTCAGGTTTAGCATACTAGTGATTATCAGTAACTAAAAAAACCTAACTTTTTTTATTTTTATCACCGTTCCAAATACTTGCGAAAAATTTATACTGGAGATATTGTACATTTACGATTTTAGTGGAGATTATAAATTGGGTTGGAACGCAGCTCCCGAGCTGATTGCTGCTACAGTAATCATCATTCTCATTATCAATTCCAGCGGGGCTTATTCAATCCCTTCCGCACGTAATCGGATGTTCAAGCTGACCCTCTGGTTTTCAGCTGTCTGTTTGATTATTAACTCAGCTTCTGTGTTTGCCATAGAGTATGCATCACACATACCCTTATGGTTCAATATTGCATTAAATACTGTCTATTTTATTATCTATCCATTAATGTCCAGTTTGTTCATCATCTACCTTATGCTTTTGATGTTCGAAGATGTTCCGGAGCACCATAAGGTGAGATTGCAGATCGGATTGTGGTTCATCGGTATTTCGATTCTGATCAATATTATTCTCAGCATAACCAATATCTGGACCGGCGTTTTGTTCTCGTTCAACGAACAGTTTGAATATGTCAGAGGAACATTGAATAGATGGTCGTTCTATTTGGTCATCTACACTATTGTCATCGGATTTGTTTTGGTAATCATAGAAAAGAGATTTATTGATCCGTTTCTTCTCAAAATCATATGGTGGTTTCCGTTCTTGTCGGTCGCGATACTTCTCATCCAGCAAATCTATAGGACGCTGATGCTTTCAGGGACAGCGATGATGGTGGCCATCTTGGCTGTCTATCTGAATTTCCAGAATAGAAAAATCACAGAAGATGTGCTTACCAAGCTGGCAAACAGGGAGTCCTTTACAAAATACCTGCAATTAGCGATTCGCCGTAATAAAAATGCTGCTGTAATCCTTGTCAGCCTTGATGATTTCAAAATGGTTAATGATATCTTTGGTCGCGAAAAGGGCAATGCTTTCCTTATAGAATGTTCAAATATGCTCAAAGATTTGTTCCCCGACGATCAGGTTTTTAGATTCGGTGGTGATGAATTTGCCATCATCATGGCATCGGATGATAAGCATCACGATTCAAAAAGCATTATCGCATCCATAATCAAGACCTTCGCACACCCGATATCAGTTGGCGGTGTGCAGACCAGACTCGATGCATCAATAGTATGTATGACTATTCCTCTCGATAGCGATGTTGAAACCCACCCGATTACGATTCTTGATTTTGCCATGAGGATGGCAAAGAACAAAGGGCGATCGCAAGTTATTGAACTGGATGCTTCGATTTATACTGAGATTCGTCGTCGAAATCTCATTATGGAACGATTGAAGGCTGGTATGATCGACTCGGTGTATCATGTTGAGTTCCAACCGATATATGAATCCGAATATGGTTCGATTGTCATGGCTGAGACTTTACTCAGAATGAAAGATCCGATTCTCAACGATGTCTCGCCGAACGAATTCATTCCATTGGCCGAAGAATTGGGAGTAATCAGCGATATCGGACTCTGGGTATTTGAACAGGCTTGCATGGTAGTGAATAAATTCATTGCTAATAACGTTCCCCCACCGATACTTTCGGTTAACATTTCCGGCAGTCAGTTCTTCTTGGATACTCCGGCTGAAAGAATCTTGGATGTTTATAGACGATATGGCATACCAGACGGATGTATCAAATTAGAGATTACCGAAACGACGTTTTTAGGTTCATCGTATCCCGAAATTTTCAAAGTGATGAAAACCTTGATTGATGAGGGTATTCATTTTAACCTTGATGATTTTGGTACAGGATATTCAAATTTATCTTCTGTGGCAAACCTACCCTTTGAGGCAATCAAACTGGACCGTTCATTGATTGGCGATGTTATGGTAAATGAAAATGGTCGACGCTTCATACATGCATTGATAACCGCGATTACACTCACAGGAGCAAAAGTGATAGCCGAAGGCGTTGAATCGATGGAACAAGTTGAATACCTTCAAAGCCTCGGGTGCACTCTTATTCAAGGCTATGTGTATTCACAACCGGTTGATGAACAAGAATTCATGCGTCTTTGGATAAATTCCAAGCACTCTGAACTGCCTCTACTTGACCAAAATCCACCTCTGCTGTAGGTTATCTTTGTCTATGGGGGTATAGCTCAGTTGGCTAGAGCGATAGGTTCGCAATCTATAGGCCAGGGGTTCGAATCCCCTTACCTCCAGATAGGATGGATCATGATTTGAAAAGGCAGATTGTCAATTATCTGCCTTTTTTTTGTTTATTGCCTAATAAACAGTATGATTATTGTTCTGATATGCATTAAAAAGAGCTTTGCAACGGTCTTGTTCAAGCTGTTTGAATGTTATGAGTGACGGCTCTTGCCTTCCGTTTTCAAGATAACGGTAGATAAAATCGTCCCTGAATCCGATGGCCTCTGCGTCTGTTGGATCACAGCCATAGTACACCGTGCTGATATTCGCCCAAATGATGGCTGACAAACACATGGGACAAGGATACCCCGTGGCATACAATTCGCATCCGGACAAATCGTGGGTTCCCAATACTTTACCTGCGGCTCGGATGGCATTTACCTCTGCATGCGCACTCGGATCGCAATCTTTAAGCACACTGTTGCTTGAGACCGCGATCAAGTTGCCATCTTTTACGATTGCGGCACCAAAAGGTCCGCCATGACCTAATTCCATCGTTTGTTTCGCGCGTTCGATGGCTTTGCGCATGTATTCAGAATGTTCGTGTTTTTCCATCAGGAGTTCCTTTACTTTCATCTATGCGTAGAGTGCGGATGCAATCATGACAGCGACGATTGAAACAAGCGTATCCAGCGACAATGTGTTGTCAACATAATCAGACTGTTCCTTTTCGTCCGTACGCATATAAATCGAAATGACAAACGGCGGAGGTGTGAGAAACATTGTCATCAACGCTATCTCGTACATCTTATCCATACCCAACAATGTATCTACTACTAGATAATTGATCAGTAAAGCAAGGATGGTAAGGACCACCCGCCTTACAACTATCGTCTTTAATGATTTACCAATCAAATCCTTCTTTATATGAATTCCATACCCAATCGTGATTGCGATGAGCGGAACCGTCACGCTAGCTAACAGATCGATGCACTCTCCAAGTGTATCCCACAGAACAGAACTTTGGACATGAGGGGAAATAATACTAGTTACCAAACCGGCAATGATCGCAATAATTACAGGACTGGTTGCTATTCTTTTAAGCAAATCCCTGCTTTTTGCCATCCCATCCCGATGCTTGACCAACAATGCCATCAGGACAGTAAAGACGAAGACCACCTGCCCTAAATCTACTAGTGCAATCTTTCCAAGTTGTGCTTCTCCTTGGAACGAGACGAACACTGCATACCCGAACATCCCCATTTCAAAGCCCGTCATCATATAAGGGAAGTACGGACTATTAATCTTCAATACCTTTCCCAAGTAGCTGCCAAGGATTACCAGTCCCACGCAGACTAGAAAAATCAGAATGACCAAAATGAGGTAACTACGCTCCAATTCAATTGATGAAAATGCTTGAAACAACAAGGCTGGCAATGCTAGATCTGAAACAATCCTCTTCACGTGCGACAGTGATTCACTGGTAAAAAATGTTGTTCGTTGTAGCAAATAGCCCAACAAAAACAAAAGTAATAATGGAACGACCGGCAAAAGATGTTCAATCATTGCATACCTCGAATAAGGAACGACGTGTGTACAGTTCCATGGTAAACGGTAATTATCAATCCAGCAATATGTGATAACGTTTCAGTTGCAGCTTGTAATGTGCCGTGATACGATGCGTTGCCAGATTAAGCGTGATGGAGGTCACATGAATTCGGTCGCATGGGTATGTACCGGAGGCGAAGGCCCGACAAATGATTTTGATTTACACTCTCTTCCAGAACCTTCATGCATATGTGCGGCGGACAGCGGAGTCGATCTTGCGCTTTCATTAGGATTGAAACCTGACTTTGCCATAGGAGATTTTGATTCCATCGTAGATGTGGCATCTTTATCAGAAATCACATACGACATGTATCCGACCGACAAGGATTACACTGATACAGAATTATTGCTTATCCACATCAAACAACAAAACCTGCCCTATATCCTCCTCGGCGGCGGTGGCAGACGTTTCGACCACTTGTTGCACATGTATTCACTGTTCGAAAGTTATGGTCCCCCGTTACACTGGATTACATGCCGGGAACATATGTTGTTGGTCGAAAATTCGATAAGCTTACCGTTAAGATTCAACACCACCGTTTCCATAGTTCCGGCACTCATCTCGGGAAAAAGCAGCGTAACATCGAACAATCTAGTGTGGGATGTGAAAGATTATGAGATTTCATCATCGTCGATGAGTATTTCAAATAAAGTACTCAATCCTCCTATCACCCTTCAAGTCGAAGGGCCTCCGGTTTTTTTATCGATAGTGTCAAAGCTGTGATGATGGTGTGCCGTCCATATCATCGGTTTGAGAAAAAATACCGTGCGATACACATTCATCCTACCAAGATTCTTTCAAGAAATTAACAAATTCAACCTTTAATATAAAAGCATTCTCATGTAGAACACATAAAAACCAAATCAAATTTCCATAATTCAGTAATTCATTAATCTGCTTAAAAAAAAGATTTACAGTAACGTTAATGTAAAGTACAATACTGTCATCAGGATACTGCCAAACCTTTTCATCCGGAGGTAAAGGTAAAGGCAATCCTCAAAGAATCGCCATTTTTTTCTTAGGAGGTACAAAGTGAAAAAATTGGGATTAATTTTGTGTCTATTAGCTGTTACGTTCAGCTTGTTTGCGGGAGGTTCAAAAGAGACAACATCCGACGATGCGCTCGATATCCGTGTGCTCGTATGGAAGTATGACGACACGTATGGTTCAACAGTGCGTGCTGCTATGGACAAGTGGGCAAAGCACTACTCTCAAGAGTTAGGCAAGGAAATCAAGCTCACCATGTATGATGCCGCTGATGATATGGCGAAACAGATCGAACAAGCCACGATAATTGTCGGCGACAAACCAGATTTTGTTATCATCAACCTAGCGGAAGTTGCCAATGGGCAAGTACTTGTCGATATGTTCCAGGCAAATGATATTCCTTTCTTGTTCTACAACAAGCAGCCTGCGGCTGAAACGACAAAAGCGGTATTGGAAGATACCGGTACGATTTTTATCGGAACGCTAGCTCGCCAAGCTGGAGACATGCAAGGACAGATTCTTTACGATCTCTACAATGCCGACAAATCAATCGATAAGAATGGAGACGGCGTGTTGCAATACATCATGTTCATGGGCGAACCCAATAATGATGAAGCAATCGCCCGGACCCGATATTCAGTAGAAACCGCAAAAGAACTCGGACTCAAACTGGAAGCCGTTTCGGACACCCTGGTGTGTAACTGGGACCAAGCATTGGCTCAAGAAGCCATGACCGCTACTTGGGCAAGTGTCGGGAACAAGATTGAAGTAATCTTTGCCAACAACGATATGATGGCACTTGGCGCTGTCGCTGCGCTTAACGCTTATGGATTCAATACCGGTAAAGCTGGCGATCCAGAAGTCGTGGTTATCGGCGTTGATGCTATCGATGCCGCTTTGGAATCAATTAAGAATGGTGGCATGACCGCAACAGTACAACAAGATGGTGATGCTATGGGTAAAGCGAACATTCGAATCGCTTATAACGGAGCAATGGGAAAAGAATGGCTCGATGGTACCGAATACACATATACCACCGAGGATGCTTTTAACTGTATCCGCATCCCGTATGCTATGATTACTGAAGTCAAATAAGCTTAAAAGTTCATTATTCCTTCAAGATACCATTCTTGGCTGGAGGGGGTGCGAGGATGCACCTCCTTCAGATAAAAACAGATTGAAACAGTAGGAACCCATGGACATTCAAAATCAGTATTTGTTGGAAATGATCGACATTGACAAGACATTCCCTGGAGTGCATGCATTGGACAGAGCACAACTTAGACTACGCCCGGGAACGATACATTCTCTGATGGGAGAAAATGGAGCCGGCAAATCCACACTGATGAAATGTCTGTTCGGAATCTACAAAAAAGATTCCGGCATTGTTCGTATCGAAGGAAAAGAAGTTAATTTCACTAGTCCGAAACATGCATTGGACAGCGGTGTTGCGATGGTTCACCAAGAATTGAACCAAGTATTGCACCGTAATGTCATGGAAAATGTGTGGCTCGGTCGGCTTCCATTGAAAAAATATGGTTTGGTCGACTCAAAATTAATGTATAAAGAAACTCAGAAAGTATTCAACGAGTTGGAGATACACATCAGTCCTACTGCAATTATCGGGACTCTTTCTGTATCACAACGACAAATGGTTGAAATTGCCAAAGCAGTCTCGTATGGCGCAAAGATAATGGTGTTGGATGAACCGACTTCATCTCTTACTGAAAAAGAGGTTGAACATTTATTCAGGATCATCAGGAAATTGACGATGCAAGGAGTCGGAATAATCTATATTTCGCACAGAATAGATGAAATTTTGAGAATATCCGATGATATCACTGTCATGCGCGACGGTCAGTGGATAACCACGAAACCTGCGACGGAACTCGATAATAATGAACTGATCAGGTTGATGGTAAACCGCGACCTTACCCATCGCTTTCCAGAAAAGACAAACAAACCGTCAGGGGTGATGATGTCGGTATCAAATTTGTCGGGGAAATATGAACCAACGTTTCATGATGTCAGTTTTACCTTACGTAAAGGAGAGGTGCTTGGTATAGCTGGCTTGGTGGGTTCAAGAAGAACTGAGTTGCTCAACACTATCTTCGGAGTGTTTACGAAAGAATCCGGTGAAATAAAGGTAAATGGTGAAGAGATCAATAATTCATCACCTGTTGTTGCGATACGAAACGGATTTGCCTTGATTACCGAAGAACGACGGGCTACTGGATTGTTCCCTCTGATGAACATCTACTTCAACACAATAATCGCCAATATCGACAGGTATGGGAAACTTCTCCTTTCGAAGAAAAAAATCTCGAATGACACGAGAAAATCAATTGACAATTTGAAGGTGAAAACACCGACTGCCAAGACAGCCATCAGAAGCTTATCCGGTGGAAACCAACAAAAAGTAATCATCGGTCGGTGGTTGCTCACCAGTCCCGAAATATTGCTCCTTGATGAACCTACCCGCGGAATCGATGTCGGAGCAAAATTCGAAATTTATCAGCTCATCATCAATTTGGCAAATGATGGCAAAGGAATCATAATGGTTTCGTCGGAAATGCCGGAGTTATTAGGAATCTGCGATCGAATTCTCGTCATGTCAAATGGACGATTGGCCGGTATTGTTGAAAGAGGAAAGGATTTTGGCGGTATTCAAGGTGAGCAGGAACATATCCTCAAGCTTGCAGGAACATATATATAGGGAAGGCATATATGGAAAAAAGTAAAAAAATAGGTGAATTCTTACTAAACTATGCACTCTATATTTTACTAGGGGCAATCTTGGTGACAGTCAGTATTATTCGACCAAACTTCATTGCACTTAACAATATCTTAAACATCATGAAGCAAGCGTCCACCAAAGGAATTCTCGCCCTTGGTTGTGCCGGTATCATCGTATTGGGAGGAACAGACCTTTCTATAGGGCGAACATTAGGATTAGCTGCAGCTATCACGGCCTCATTAGTTCAATCTGTGAATTATGCTTCACGGTATTACATGAATATGACAGAACAACTTCCATTGATCGTTCCGCTATTGGCAGCTATTGCCATCTGCGTATTAATTTCTTCGATAAACGGATTTGGCGTATCAAAATTACACATGCATGCGTTCATTATCACGTTGGGAACCCAATTAATCGCATACGGAGCCAACTGTATCTACATAGAATCACAACCCTCGGGTTCTGCCCAGGCCTTATCGACCTTTGACAGGAATTTTTTGGACAAGGCAGCAGGGAACCTCATCATCGGAACAGTCCGGATTCCCTATGTGATTATCTATTTTGCACTATTGGCAATCTTGATGTGGGTGATATGGAATAAGACAAAACTAGGAAAAAATATGTTCGCCGTTGGCGGTAATACCGAAGCTGCGGCAGTTTCTGGTGTAAATGTCACCAAAACAATCATGTTTGTATATATATTAGCAGGAATACTATACGGAATCGCAAGTTTTCTTGAAGCAGCGAGAATACAATCGGTCGGAGCCAATACCGGAATCAACTATGAACTCGACGCAATTTCTGCCTGTGTTATAGGAGGAGTCTCATTCAGTGGAGGGGTTGGCACCATCCAAGGTGTGGTCATCGGTGCGATAATCTTGCAAGCGATCAACTACTCATTATACTTTTTGGGAGTCAATGCGTACTTGCAATACATTATTCGTGGACTCATCATTGTATTGGCGGTTGCAATCGATGTGAGAAAATATCTGGTAAAACGTTAATAGGAGAATCTCAGGCTCACCGGTTACGGCATCTTTTGTATTGTTATTGTTTGCATATCCAAAGCGTATGATGAAACGCATAATTATTGTAGTATTGTATGAGTTGATACACTATTGAATTCGATCATATCAAAGATTAACAGCATGGAGATGAATTCATGTCGGATTCCGCGAACTCGAAGCATGTAACTCTGAAAGATCTCGCCATTGCAACTGGTTTCTCAATTAATACCATAAGTCGGGCATTGAAGGATAAGGCAGACATCTCCACAAAAACAAAGATGTTGGTTAAGAAAAAAGCTGAAGAGATGGGATATCTGGCAAACATGGTGGCAGTCTCCATGCGTTATGGGAAAACTCATACCGTTGCAATAATTGTTCCAGATATCGCCAACCCTTTTTTTTCATCACAGGTAAAAGAATTCAACCGATTGCTTCGATCTAAAGGATATACATCGATTATTTTCGATACTGAGGAAAACGGGGATTTGGAACTTGAAGCAGTGAAAACCGCAATAAGCAGAAAAGTAGACGGTATTATAATCTGCCCTACTCAGCGTAGAGAAGATATTTTCAAGCTTATGGAAGATAATTCGTTGCCGTATGTAATTTTCGCACGAAGATTTCCCCATAAAAATCTTTTCAATGTGTTGTGGGATGATATCCAATCAGGGTATCAGGCAACCGAATACCTGATCTCAAAGGGTAAACGGCGAATCCTATTTCTAAATGGTCCTTCCCATATCTCTTCGTCAGTAGATCGCCTGGCAGGCTATGTTCAATGTCTTTATGACAATCATATTCAAATCGACTCACATCTTGTCGTTGAAGCAAATATTCTCGAAACGGGTCATTGTGATTGCATTGAGACGATATTGAAAGCCAATATTGAGTTTGATGCAATTTTCGCATTTTCAGATTTCATTGCATTCACAGCTCTCAATATGTTACGAATCGCCGGCATTTCAGTACCTGTGGTCGGAGTCGATGACATCTTGTCCGACTTCAACGTGCCGATACGGCTAACTTCCGTAGGAGCGGATAAAAAGAAAAAAGCACGTTCGGTCATCACCATGCTATATAAACAAATGCAATCAGAGACTCCAATTACCCCCTACACTATCATGATCGAGCCTCATCTTGTAGTTCGCGATACATAAAGCGATTAATACATAAGATTAGATCACAGGCATTATTATTCACCTCGTCAATCCAAAATTTCATACCAAATCGGCGGATACGAATAAATCAAACACCGCTTCCAACAGGAGTGTTTTGGAATCATGAATATCAATGACTTTTCACTTGATTTGTCATATACTGTCAGCATGTTGCCACATTCATATGAGACGATAGCGCGGCAGGCCCTCATGCATGGACCGCTTGAAAAGTTATTCTGTTGCATCGGAGACCCGGTAATAGGCAATCCTTCTCAATTGATGATGGAAGCTTCATTACGAGCCTGTTCTCTAGGTGGCCGTTATCTGACATGTACCGTTCATGCCAGCAAATTGGCCTTGGCAATTCAAGGATTAAAAGCTTTAGGATTTTCAGGAGCAAATGTAACCGCTCCACATAAGGTTGAAGTGGTTCGTTTCATGGATGAACTGACACCGTCAGCAACCATTATTTCGGCGGTCAACTGCATCACGATCACAAACGGACGGATGATCGGTGACAATACCGACGGGAAAGGTTTTGCCCGTTCCATCGCGAAGATTGCCGATATCAAAGACATGAACGTGTTAGTTTTCGGTGCGGGCGGTGCTTCAAGAGCGATTATTGCACAATTGGGTTTGAATAATGCCAGACAGATTACAATTGCAAACAGAACAGTGAACAAGGCACAGAAGATCGTTAACGACATGCAATCTGTGCTACCAACCAAATTAGAAGCAATTGAGTTGACAGTTCCCTTTCTCATCTCAAACCATTATGATTTGGTGGTGCAAGCTACCAGTGTCGGTTTGTTTGATCCGCTATCCTCATTGGAGGTCGAATGGGAAAAAGGAACAAAAGCAATTGCAGCAGATGTCGTGTTCAATCCGGTTGAGACGAAATTTCTTCGCATAGCCGCGTCTGCCGGTGCAAAAACAGTAGACGGATTGGGAATGTTGGTCCAACAAGGAGCAATTGCAATTGAGCAATGGACTGGTGAAACCGCAGACCATGAAGCAATGCGAATCGCGTTGGAAAAAGCATTCGAGAATTAATACTTGGGTAGACAAGACGGCATTTTGGTTCCGTCTGTTCCAGGATAGTATGCAAGTACTTGAGGATGGGTAGAAGATTATGGAACCAACCATCAAAATTTCAAAACGACTTCAACGGATCATCTACTTATCTACGAAACTAGCAGGGGCTCATACCGATAGTTCTGAATTGTCTGAAACACAGATCAATGAAATCAATAAAATCTCGATTCCTAACAATTGGCTTACCAGGAGACTTCTACGCAAACCAGCACGAAAGGTCGAGTCGAATTCATTCATCATTCCCGTAGAAGACGGTGTGGTTACCGGATACTTTTTCCAACCCCGAAGCGAGTCGATGAAACGTATTTCGAACGTAAGGCCATTGATATTATTTTTTCATGGCGGTGGTTGGATCTGGGGGAATATGGCCCTTTATTCATTCTTGTGCTCTCGGATCGCTTCGATTACCGATGCAACGGTCCTCTCGGTCGATTATCGTCTGGCTCCGGAACATAAGTTTCCCACAGCTGTCGAAGATTGTTACAACACGCTCCTATGGGCAGCGCAAGGAGCCCGTTATTGGAAGGTAGATCCGGAGCGGATTTTTCTGATGGGTGACAGTGCAGGCGGAAATTTGGCAGCGGTGGTCAGTCGACTGGCTAGGGACCGAAGAGGGCCGAACATTGCAGGCCAGATATTAATCTACCCTGTAACCGACGGAAGAATGCGAACCCAATCGTATAGTGACTTTAAGGAAACCCCTACTCTGACAGCTAAAGAGATGAACTTCTATATCAAGAGCTATCAAAAAGAGCCCAAAGATATTCTCAATCCTAACTTTTCTCCGCTGTTGGCAAAAGATCATTCACGATTACCCGCAACGCTCATCATCACGGCTGAGTATGATCCGTTGCTAGATGATGGCAAATTATATGCGGAGGCATTGAAATCAGCGGATACTCCGGTGAAATATCTAGAATGCAAAGCTACGGTCCATGGATTCTTAAATTTCCCCGCAGCCGACGGTACTGAAGAAACAGAATCCGCACTCATCCAATTCATTGCCGGCAAGCCAATCGAACAAATCGAATTGCTAAGTGCTAAACAACTACGTAAACAAAACAGGGAAGAATTAAAGAGTATGAGTAAAACTGGAAAGCAAATCATAACAGTTGGCGTCGAAGAGTAATATCAGATGGTAATCGGTTTTTTGGGAGTCGGGTCCTTTCCGATCAATAATCCGATTGATCCGCGTTTGAATCCAAAGGTTGTGCCTCCGCTAGCCGAAAAGTAACAATACCAGCAATCTTCATCCTCTTTGTATCGCACATCGCATGCAGTAATATAATCTGAAGCCCACCCATTGTCCGCTGGAACCAGAATTGCCTTTTCGTTTCCAAGTTGCCAGGTTTTACCATCTTCACTGATAAGATAAACGATCGCAGAAGCTGATTTTGTTTTACCTTGATCCCAATATATTCCTGTCTGGAATCCCGCATAGCCTTTCTTGCCGGCAATTACAGCCAAATTCCCGCAGGCAAGATTTCTCCATTTGTCATTCGGGATGCTTTCCATCATCGAAGATACCGATTCAATCTCATATGGTCCCGAAAGATCCAATGAGATTGCGCTGCAGATGTATCGATGTACCTTTTCACCGCTATCTTCCAACTTCATTTCTGAAGAACCGAAATAGAGGCGATACCCTGCATCGCATATTGCTAAACGAGGAAATGAAAGTATGGGGTTTTTCCTATAATCAGAGGCTTGTGGCACATCTTTAGAATCCAAAAGTAATCTCGGTTCGCTCCATACGATCAAATCATTGGAACTACGCATCTCGATATGGCTAGTCTTTGGAATATGCTTGTTTTTCTTACCGTGATCGATAAATGGAAGAGGAATCCCATGTTTTTCATAGACAAGATAGTATACCCCTTTTTCGCGATAGACAGATGGCGAACGTCCGCGGATTTGTAATAAACGCGAAGGCTCCCAGACGATTCCTGAACTTGAAATGAAATGATGAATTCCCAACCATGAATGGGCGAACAAATGCCACTTTCCATCGGTTGATTCTTCAGGAAATAAAAAAGCAGGATCTTCTAATCTGGGAACATACCAAAGACCTTGCAACACGGGTTCATCTGAAAAGGGGAACCATGAGCAATTAGGCAGTTGGTCTATCGGCTGTTCTCTTTGAATTTGCATCTCTAATCAAGCCTATCTCTCGTTCCTTTTTTCTTTTTTGAAAAAATCGGGTCAAGATGTTTCTCCAAATCAAATTTCTTCATGATGAGCTTTACCATCATCGTATAGATAAAGAAACTTCCACCGATGGACACGATAAATAATAAACCAATCCACATGAACATCAATTCGGATTCGGGGTCAACAAACCTCGCCAAAAGATAGAGAAATAGAGTGAATAATAACAACATGATAATGATGTTGAAAATGGTTGCCACGAGAATAAAAATTGCGGTATTGGCTTTCTTATTCATTATTTTATTTGGTGCTCCTTCTTATCTACAACAGAATTTCGATCTGGTTTCTTACCGAACAGAATGCTTATTATCAAAAGAATACCGGCAACAACCACCGTGCTGTCGGCAACATTGAATGTAGGCCAGCGTTCAAATCCGAAAAGGCCATATACCTTCAAACTGATAAAGTCGACAACCCAATCTGATCGGAATATCCTATCGATAATATTACCCGCGCCTCCTCCGATAAGAGCAGCTACCGTCCAACGCTGGAAAGTGGTCAATTCTTTGGTCCGGTATACAAAGACACACATCGCCACTAATAACAATGCCGGTACGACAATGAATAGGATCACCTTTGCCACCATCGGTAACGATGCGCCGATACTGAATCCGATTGCCGTATTACGGACATGCCAGATACTGATAAAATCACCTAAATAACTATTGTATATGGTGTTTTGGGGAATATTTGCCACGACCCATGCTTTTGTCAGCTGGTCAAGGACCAAAATCACAACGGTTACTATGAATGGTAAAGCCCTGGATACTTTTGCTTCTGGTTTCATCGTGGTGACTATCATACTATAGAGATGTGGGCAGGGCAAGAAATTCGGTCTCAAGCTTCAATTCTTTTGCAAAGTGGCTTGCCAGTTGTTGGACACCGAACACTTCAGTGGCATAATGCCCGCCACAGATCATCGTGATGTGGTTTTCTTCACAGGCTGCATACACTGAATGACCTGCTTCTCCGGTTATGTAAGCATCTAATTTCTGGTCGATAGCTTGCATTACTTCGAAAGTGGCACCACCCGAGACAATCCCGACAGTACTGATCTTTTCAGGTCCGAATGCCAGAATGTGCAATCCTTGTTCATTTGAAAGATGCAACTTCTCAGCCATTCCAATAGCGCTCTCGGGTGTTACTAATGTCCCTTTGAATCCAATCGGAAGGCCGTGGTACATGCCAAACGGTTGGATATCTTGAAGGTCCAACAATCTTGCCATCGTTGCATTGTTGCCCAGCTTGGCATGTGCGTCCAACGGTAAATGGGCTGCCAACAACGCCATGTCATGTTCCAGTAAAAATCGAATGCGTTCGTAATGACTGCCGGTCACGGATAACGGTGTCCCCCAAAACAATCCGTGATGGACAAAGACCGCGTCAGCACCCTTGCGGGCAGCTGCTTTGAATGTCCGTAACGAAGCATCAACCGCAAAACAAACCTTGTGGATTTCTTTCCCCGGTCTTCCTACTTGCAAACCATTCAATGAAGCATCAACCTCGCGGTATGTTTCCAGCTCGAGCAAGTTACTCGTATACGTAACCAAATCTTCTATTTTCATGGGGTTATTATAAAGTATTGACAGCAATTATTCCACCACCTATAGTTAGGCGCATGGCAGATCTGAACTTTACCAGGAGGGAGCTCACTGCGGCACAAGCCAGTTTCTCCTATCCTGAATCAATAGTCGATACATGCGGGACAATACCCGAATCTCCTGAAATCGTAGGCCAGCCAAGAGCCCTCCGGGCATTGGAGATGGGGCTTTCCATCAATGGCAAAGGATATAATATTTTCGTAAGCGGAGATCCCGGCACGGGAAGGACCACCGCGATTCAGATTGCCACCCGCCAATATGCCAATGATCTGTCCCAGTTACGTGATATCGCCTACGTACACAACTTCATGCGTCCTGACACTCCTATAGCCTTGGATTTCATTCCAAAAGAAGGCCGGGCGTTTCTCGCTGCTATGAAAGGCTTTATCAGAACTCTTATCGAAGCAGTCCTTTCCATCCGGTCGGCTCACGCTCATGTCGATGGAAACACCTTACTTGAACACGTGGGAAAAGTCCTGGAATCAATACGACAGAGGTTTCCTTCGAAAGCTGTTGCCGCTCACATACAACGAATTAGAACCGATCTGGTCGAACATGCCTACGTATTGGATCACTGTGAGATTTCCAAACTCCATAACCATATCTTTTTCCAACGCTATAACGTAAACCTTCTGATCGACCATAGCGAGACCTGCACGCGTCCGTTGGTATTTGAAAGCCATCCGACCTTCGCTAACCTTTTCGGGTCGCTCGATCTTCCCCTGACACAAAACAGAGACGAATCATATCTTCCGTTTTTAACTATTCATGCAGGATCGATCTTGGAAGCCGCAGGAGGATACCTCGTCATCAGTGCTGAAGAAATGTTGACCCAAGAAGGGCTCTGGGAAGCGTTCAAGCGCTTTTTGACTACGAGTACGCTAGTAATCCAAAATTCGACGATCCATGGCTCGCACGCTGCGGGAATCCGTCCCGAAAGCGTCCCCCTTTCTTTGAAGGTCATCCTTGTTGGAAGCGAAGATTCCTACGATGCATTCTGTGAGCATGATCCCGATTTCTTAAAATTGTTCAAGATATCAGCGGAATTTGATTATACCATGCCGGCAACATCTGAAAATATTGCCGGGTGCATCGGATTTATCCGCATGACGGCAAAAGAAGAACATTTGTTAGAAGCGGTTCCTTCTGGTATTGCCGAGTTGCTCCGATACAGCGCATCGGTCGCAGAATCAAGGGATTTACTTACGACCCAGCTTTCCCTTATCGCAGACGTATTGCGTGAAGCTGATTTCTGGGCTAGAAAAGAGGGCAAGGCGCAGATTGATAAAGATGTCGTGTTAAAGGCGATGACGGAAAGAGATTACGTATCGAGCCTTACTGAAAGTAGGATTTCAGATGAAATCGCCAACGGTGAAATGATTATTTCACTTTCTGGGTACAAAGTCGGAGTCGTTAATGGTCTGGCGATCCTCGACAGAGGATCCTCATCATTCGGAACTCCTACCGTTATCAGTGCGACGGTTGCTCCGGGAACGGAAGGAATCGTAAATATCGAACATGAAGCAGGCCTTTCAGGAGAAATCCATGATAAAGGGCTGTTGATACTCGAAGGTTATTTACGAAAACGCTATGCACGGAATTTTCCACTCTCAATCTATTCAGGAATAGCATTCGAACAATCGTATGCGGAAGTAGACGGCGACTCAGCTTCTTCAAGTGAACTGTATGCCCTGCTTTCAGCGATCGGAGAAGTTCCGGTTCGCCAAGATATTGCAGTTACCGGTTCAGTCAACCAGATGGGCGAAATTCAGCCGGTGGGCGGAATCAATGAAAAGATTTCCGGTTATTTCAAGGTTTCAAAACGTCTTGGGCTTTCAAACCATCCTGGTGTCATCATTCCTATGCAGAATATCAAGAGTCTTATCTTACCGTATGAAATAATTGAAGCCATCGAGAGAGGTGAATTTCATATCTATCCTGTGGAAACTATCGACGAAGGCATGCAAATCCTTACCGATCGACCGGCAGGGGTAAGAAATCAGAAAGGACATTTCCCGATGGATACGGCAAACAGGGCAATCGAAGATCGTTTGAAGGCCCTCTATGAGATTTCACGACCTCAGAATTAAGATTCTGATTGCATGATTGCAAGTTGCTCGGAATCATTGCTCTTATGCGGTATTTGTGGCATTTCGCGTAGTTTACGCAAAAACCTGAAAATACATACCAATGTCAGCAAGAATGTGCCTACATCAGCCAAAGGCTGGGTTGCTTGAAGTCCCAGTATACCGAATGTGTTTGGTAAAACGAGCACCAGCGGGATAAAAAACAACCCGTGCCGGCTTAACGCGGTTACCGAGGCATCCGTACTACGCCCTACCGATTGGAACAACATGCTACTGACAACGCTCACTGCCTGAATGGGCATGGTAAGACATTGAAGCCGCATCGCAAGAGACCCGATGGTAACAACATCAGGGTCAGTCCGAATGAATAATTTCATTATTATCGGTGCGCCGATATATCCGACCGTACCCAAGATCACAAAGCCGATCACTCCTACCGTGAAGGTAAACCAATAGGCTTTCCTCACCCTCCCTACTTGTTGGGCACCCCAATTAAAACCGGCTACAGGTTGGAATCCTTGGCCAAAGCCGATCAACATCGAATACAAGAACATCATGATTCGATTAACGATAGCCATGGATGCGAGAGCGGCATCTCCAAATCCTCTTGCACTGATATTTAACAATACCGAGGCTAGTGAAGTTGTCCCTTGACGATAAAAGGCAGGCATCCCCGTACGTATTACCTCTTTATAAATCCACCATTTAAGCCGTACATGTTTGATATGGATGTGAAGATTACTCTGTTTGGTCAAGAATGCATAAAGTAAAATTGAAAAGCTTACTGCCTGACTCAACAAAGTCGCAATAGCAGCTCCTTTGATTCCCATACCGAATACAAATATGAATAAAGGGTCTAAAAGGACATTGAGCACGGCACCCGTCGCGATCCCCCTCATTCCGAGGAATGCGTTGCCTTCAAAGCGAAGATTGGCATTCATTACGAATGAAGCTGCCATGATAGGAGCACCGAGTAAAATAATTCGGGCATAATCGATCGCATAAGGTAAAATCGTTTCCGAAGCACCGAGTAAACGCATGAATGGTCTTAGGAAGATAAGGCCAAAAATTGTTATTAATAATCCCACGACAAATGCCGTGAAAAAAGTCGTTGAGATCACCATGTTGGCTTTCGATCGTTCCTTCGCACCCAATAAACGTGAATTGAAGTTCCCAGAACCAAGCCCCATGGTAAATCCGAGTGCTTGGATAAACGCCATCAGAGAAAACACCACGCCGACAGCACCGGAAGCCTGCGTTCCGAGCTGGCTTACAAATGCAGTATCCGCAAGATTATAAAATGAAGTTACCAGCATTGAAATGATCGTTGGTATCGCCAATTTACTTACAAGTCGTGATACCGGCGTCTCGGTCATTCGCTTGTAATTTTCATCAGGAGATAACTTTTTTAGTCTAAGCATACGCTGATGGTAGAGCCTCTTCCTCTTGGTGTCAACGAGCAATACAAGAAAACCACCGCTGCATCATGATGCCGAAAGCCACTGATACGTTCAACGATCCTTTCGTGCCGCTTAACGGGATTGATACCCTGCCCAGTGAAGCATCGGCCAATCGCAACATCTGTGGACTCGTTCCCAACTCTTCAGACCCTATCACCACACATCCTTCTGATGGGAATTCAAACTCGTCTATCGGAATACCTTTTGTCTCCAGGGCAAATATGGGCTTTGCCCGTATCTGTTCAACGAGGGTCTCAAACGATACTTTTTCCCAGGCAACTGTTTCGGTACATCCTCGGGCGCTCCTGATCGCCCTTGGATGCTCTGGAAGCGCAGTAGGTTGTAACAGTTTTATCGAACGCACACCAAATGAATCGGCACTCCTGAATATCGAGCCGATATTGAACGGTGAACGAATCCCATCCAGTATCACATCGAGCGGATATATCGTACGAGCGTTTTTATCAAGGTTCGCACCTGATTGATCAACCATATCCCAATCTGCCTGATCAATATTCAAAACCTGGCCAAGCATCAATGATATGTCGGCACAATACCATGCAAGATGTTCATTCTTAGCCATAAGAGAAGCTTTATCTCTTAATGATTGATCAACCAATTCCGAAGGATCATTGGCCAGAACCTGCCCTAATCGCATGATATACTGATAATCGACAGGCCGCTGTTGAACAATATCGATGGAGAATCCATGAAAGAGCCTTTCGAATTTACGTAAACGGGTCTTTTCAGGCAACCGTTGCAACTTATTTATTGTAATCATTGCTCATCTTGTCCCGGTTCAGCATCATCTTTAATGCGTTCGGGTATTACACAGATTGCAAATTCGCCTTTCACAGAAGGCTTCTTCACCAGTATTTCCGAAACTTGGCCAGCGGTTCCCCGTAAGATTTCTTCATAGATCTTTGTCAGTTCTCTCCCGACAACAAGCTGCCGTCCGGGTGCGATTGCATGGATATCCTCAAGAAGTTTCAAGATGCGAAACGGTGATTCATACAATACGAAGGCTTCTTGCCTTCCGAGCAGTTCTTTCAGGCGGGCTACTCTTCGACCTTTTCGAAAACTGGTAAAGCCTTCGAATAAAAAAGATTTTCCAACCGGGCCAGCTACTGAAATGAGCGCGGTTACTGCCGAAACCCCAGGAATGGGAACAACATTGAAACCGGCAGAGGATACGGTTTCGACCACTTTGGCACCCGGATCACTGATTCCCGGGGTTCCTGCATCAGAAACATAGGCAACGTCGTTACCTTGTTGCAGTAATGCCACGATACCATCGGCGGACGCCTTTTCATTATGGGCATGGCAGGCTATCAAACGTTTGTCGATGGAGAACTTGTTTAAAAGGATTCGGGTATGGCGAGTGTCTTCGCATGCGATGATATCGACATCCTTTAATACCTGGAGTGCCCTTATAGTGATATCATCCAAATTCCCAATCGGTGTCGCCACCATATATAAGGTATTCATGGCGTTATTCTAGCCATTTGGTCATACCAATACAATGGTATTTTTTACCATTTTAGCAAAACCATATCGCGTGTATCTATTTTTTCAATAGAGAAAAGTAGAGAAATCATCAAAATTCAAGCTCTTTTTACTGTTTATTGGCAAGTTGGCACGACTATTGCATTGATGTAATCGAGAAAAAATAAAACCTGGTACGTGAGAAACCAGAAACACAGAAGGAGCCGATATGAAGACTTTTAGACGATTTAAGAACATCATCAATGCCAATGTAAATGCAAAATTGGATAAACTCGAAGACCCTGAGAAAATGATTCGCCTTATGCTTTCCGAACTTGATGAAACACTAGTTGATGCCAAAACAGCAACAGCTGAGAGGATGGCAAATCGTACCGTGATCGAAGAAGAGTTGAAGCAAGCAAAAGCAGCTATGGAACGCTGGAATAATCGTGCTTCGCTCGCTGTTGAAAAAGGTCGCGACGATCTAGCCAGAGAAGCATTGATAGAGAAGACCCGGGTAACAAGGAGAGTCGAAAATCTCGAAGGGGAACTTGCCCAGATGGACGGAATCATCAGTTCGATGCAAGACCAGATTTCCAAGCTTGAAACAAAACGTCAGGAAATCAGGGACAAGCAGAGGATGCTGATTGAACGGGCGTATCATGCAAAAGAAAAACAAAAGGTCGTTGAGATTCTGAAAAACATCGACTGTTCTGCAGCTTGCAGGAAATTCAATGAACTTGAAGAAAAGATCGAACGCATGGAAGCGGATGTTGAAATGGCAGGGTTCACCGGAGCAAAAAGCAAAGAACAAGAGTTTGTCGACATGGAACACAACGAGGCCATTGAGGCCGAACTCGCCAAACTGAAGGCGAAGCATACAAAGAAACAGACTAATTGATTAGAGGTAAGAAAAGGTTATGAGTTGCAGTGGAGATTGCGGATATAAGGAGTATATGCGCTCAGAATATAAAGGATACCGTCGTGAATGGGAATGTGAACGGCCCTGCAGAGTGTTGCGCCGTTCAAGAAGGGGCATTGTGTTAGGAGTGTGCCAAGGTTTTGCCGAATGGCTTGGAATTCCAGCCTGGCCGCTTAGGGTAGCAATGATCATAGCATTGATCGCAACAGGATTTTACCCGGCAGGGGTAGCATACCTATTGGCTGCGATCATCATGAAACCGGAGGATTGAGGGGCTGGGCATTCTTGACCGAAGTGTTGGTCGTGGACGTTGTCCACGTGCAGTCTCTTTTGAGGGCGTTCGCTGAAAACGGACGTCCTCTCTTTTTACTCTTCGGCTAATTGTGATTTATACTTCCTGTACAACCCTCTGAATTGATCATAGGTAAGGCGCAATGCGTTTGCCGCGAGTTTTTGATTGCCTTCATGAAATTCAAGAGCTCTTTTTATAAATAGAATATCGACTTGCTGTCGGACTTCATCAAAGCTTTCCAAAGGAGCCGTCTCAAGTACCCCTGATCTAGTTATTTTTTCTGTTTGTTCATGTTCATAAACATCTTGGTCTTCTTTATCAAAAGGATTGTCAAACGGATCAAGTATTATCGAAGTGATTTCTGAAGTCGGAGACCTGTAGACAGCCCGTTCAATAACATTTTTCAACTCCCGGACATTTCCAGGCCAATAATACGCCATCAATTGATCCTGGACGGCCTGTGAAAGCACTGGCATTTCACTGAGTTGGCATTCCAATGCCATCTTTGCAGCAAAATAATTTGCCAGTAAAAGAATATCTTCTCCTCGTTTACGTAACGGCGGTAAAAAAAGTACTTCAAAAGAAAGTCGATCTAAAAGATCTTCCTTGAATTTCCCTTCCGCGCACAACGCTGGCAAATCTGTGTTGGTGGCCCCTACGATCCTGACATTAACTTCATGGGTTTTTGAAGATCCCACACGTTCAAACGTACCATACTCGACCACCCTGAGGATCTTTTCCTGAACTTCAAGGGGAATCAAACCGATCTCGTCGAGAAAAAGAGTTCCGCCTTCAGCTTCTTCAAACCGGCCTTTTCTGGTTTTCATCGCACCGGTAAACGCTCCAGCTTCATAACCGAACAATTCTGTTTCGATCAAAGAGGGGGGCAAAGCTGCGCAATTGACAGTGATAAGGTTGTGTTGCCAACGTTTGGAAAGATAATGAAGCCGTGTTGCGGCAATCTCCTTCCCGCTTCCACGTTCTCCGACTACCAAGACACTTCGATCCACTTTTGCCGCTCTGCTCAAAGCCTGCTGAAAATCAAGAAATGCTTCTGATTCTCCTAAAGGAGCTTGCATTACTGCTTTTTGTTCTTCGCTCATAGGTGGATTTTACCATCGATGGGTCATTTTTACCATATTCGCATACTATGAAATATCTTCAATTCGATACATATTTATGATAAAGTCTGATTGACATCAGAGTAACTTGGTATTCAACTGACAAATAGAAGGTTCTTCTTAAATAGATGTCCTGATCGATAAGGTTGGCATGGAACTTGCATGAATACGAGTAGAGAACACGATGCATAGCATCGGATATGGAGGAAAAAACGATGGGAGTATTCTCTCGATTCATGGACATTGTAAATGCAAACATCAACGCTCTGCTCGATAAAGCTGAAGATCCTGAGAAGATGATCAAACTCATGATGCAGGAGATGGAAGATACCCTGATCGAGCTGAAATCTGCTTGTGCGGCTAAGATTGCGACTAAAACCAAATTAGATCGGAATCGCAATGAAGTTGAAGCACTTTTAGAGCGCTGGAAAAAAAGAGCCGAGCTCGCCTTGGAGAGAAATCGTGAAGATTTAGCCAGGGAGGCATTACTGGAAAAACGCAAGGCTGCAACCAATTTTGACCAGCTGGTAGAAGATATCGCTCGCTATGAAGAGATCATCAAGAAGAGTAAGGACGATATTTCCAAGTTGGAAGAAAAGCTTCAATCATTACGTAACAAATACCAGGCGATTGTTGAACGTGCGACACGGATTCGCGAGCAGCAAGCTGCCAGCGAAACAATGCGAAAAGCCACCGATCATGAAGCTTTCAGCAGATTCGATAAGATGGAGCAACAAGTTGATCGGATGGAAGCCCAAGCCGGTATGAGTAAGTCTGGAGCCGACACGGTTGAATCTCGATTTGCAGACTTGGAAGAAATGGAAGCGATTGAGGCTGAACTGGAGGCACTACGCAAAGAGGCCAAAGGGTCAAAGCAATAGTAACCAAGGAGTGTCGGAATAATGAGTGGGAATGATTTTGTCGCGGTAATTGCGATTGTGGCTCCATTTCTGTTTGCAGGATGGGTTATAAGCATGGGGGTACGTTCAAAAGAACGTAAACGGAAATTAAAAGATAGCCACAGCCGGGAAAGCGAAGACTTTGACCGCGAACTCGCCAAGGGTATCATGGATCTGGAAAAGCGAATTGAGAATTTAGAAATCATACTTCGCAACAGAAATAATAACACTGAAGGAAAGGATTAGGTGGCGTTATGGCAACTAAGAGACTGTATAGATCACGCAGGGGGCAAATATTCGGGGTATGTCAGGGAATTGCCGATTGGAGGGACTTACCTGTCGACACCCTGCGGTTGATCGTAGCAATTACGATTATTGTAACCGGAGTATTTCCCGGCCTGGCAATCTATGCATTATTGGGACTCTTGCTCCCGTTGGAACCGGAATATGGTACTAGTTACTCTCATGATGGAAGAAGCAGCAAAGAGAATTATCGATACAACACTACCACGCGAGAAGATCTGCGCAGGACGTTCGAGTCATTGAAGAGAAAAGTAGAAGGCATGGAAGAACAAATTTTTGACAAAGAACGTGATTGGGATCAGCGTTTTCACGAGGATGTAAAATGAAATTGATAATTTCTCTAATAGCATTATTGTTTTACGCAACCGCATCTTCGGTGTTCGCAAACGGTATTTCTGATAATAATTATGAGAGCAGGATCAAATCACTCGATAGGCAAGGTACTGTTCGCATCAAGTCTGACGCGCCTTCGGTGACCATAGTTCAAACCGATAGCCAAGATAATGGCAAGGTCATTCTTTCCGGTAGCGGCCGTAATCAATATGACTTTTCTGTCAGCGAATCGGGTGGGAATCTCACGATCGAAGTGAAGAAAAAGAAAAAATGGACGATCAATCCCTTGACGGATTTCCAGGCTGCGTTGCATGTTTCATTACCGAAAGAGTGGAAAAACGGGTCATTAGACGTGTCAGTCGTTTCAGGAGCTTTGCATATCAATTCACCGTTGGAATTGCAATCGGCAGATCTATCGACGGTTTCAGGAGCACTTCGATTTGACGATCTGGACATCAGTCGCAAGGGATATTTGAAATCTGTTTCAGGAGCTATTTCCGGGCAGTCGATCAGCGCTGACGATTTGGAAATTGATACTGTAAGCGGTGGCATTACCGTTCAAAACATTGATGTTGCCATTGACGGATACTTGCGGGCCGAAAGTGTATCAGGACGAATCGAACTGGCCAAGTCGAATGCATACAATGCGAATATTGAAAGTGTCAGCGGATCGATCCAATTCGTTATTCCTAAAGATTTCAACGGAAAACTGGTTACCAAGACCGTAAGCGGGAGTGTCTCTGCCAAGCTTTCAAACGCGGGCATCGAAAGCACTGACAAACGCTCGACGACGTATGTGATCGGCAATGGAAATAATTTCATTGAAATATCTACTACTTCCGGATCGATTTCTTTCAGAGACTAAGGGGTAAATGTTGACAAGCCCCCTTCGGGTAATCAGTATACCTGAAGGGGGCTTTTGTATGCCGGATGAACTAGAACTCATACAACAACGTTATGAAACTACTCTTAATGATTCAATATTAACGTTCTGGATCGACCACGGGTATGACAGAACCCATGCCGGGATGCTTACTGGACTCGATAGGGATGGAAGTATTCTTGAAACTGATAAATCCGTTTGGTTCCAGGGACGCTCTCTGTGGACATTTTCCACTGCTTACAATGAATTCAAAAGAAATCCGGTGTATCTTGAAGTTGCTTCTTCATGCGTGTCGTTCTTAGAACAGCACTGCTTTGATACTGATGGAAGAATGTTCTTCCGGGTCACGATCGATGGCAAACCGGTGGTCAAACGTATCCGCTATATCTTCAGTGAAACATTTGCCGTTATTGGCTTTGCCTCTTATAGCCGAGCATCAGGTCAAAAAGCATACGCACAAAAAGCTTTGGCATTGTTCAGAAAGGTCCTTGAATGGAAAGACGATGTGAGACTGCTCATTCCTAAATTCATGCCTGAAACCAGAGCTTCACGCCACTTCGGGCTACCGATGATATTATTAAACACTGCCCAGGAATTGCGCAAAGCCTGCCCTGAAGAAGAATGGTTGAATACTGTCATCGACGACTTTATTAAAGAGATCAGAACCTACTTCGTACGCCCTGAGTTGGAGCTGGTGCTAGAACAGTGCGCATTGGACGGATCTTTACAAGCTGACCACTTTGAAGGAAGGCTCTTGAATCCCGGACATGCCATTGAAGGTGCTTGGTTCATCCTAAACGAAGCACGGTACAGGAACAATGATGCAGACTTGATTCGATTAGGATGCGATATGCTCGATTGGATGTGGAATGTCGGGTGGGACACTGAATACGGCGGATTGTTCTATGTTAGAGATGCGTTGAAAAAGAGTCTTTTTGATTATTGGCATGACATGAAATTCTGGTGGCCGCACAATGAAGCGATCATTGCCAATTTGACAGCTTACTCACTTACGGGAGCCGCTCGATATCTCGATCGTTTTTATCAGCTGGATAGTTATGTACACACACATTTCGCTGACAAGGACTTCGGCGAATGGTTTGGCTATCTTCATCGGGACGGCAGCGTATCGACTCAATTGAAAGGCAATATGTTTAAAGGACCGTTTCACATACCGAGAATGTACCTTGCCTGTTTGTCCGTCTTAAATCGGTAGCAGCATCTTCCTGTTGACCAAATGGGCTAATAGTATTAATAATTAGCCGTCTAATCTTTTGGAGTGACGATGAACCGATCCATATCAACCGAATTGATTTCTGTTTTTTCTCAATTGATGCGCCTACGGTTTAGCCACGCCCATGCTCTCGTGCATGACGTGGGTCTTCATCCGGGGCAGTTACACCTACTAACATTAATTGCTTCACGAGCGAGCATGAGCCAAGCTCAATTGGCTTCATTGCTTTTTATCAAACCATCCACTGTTACCGTAATGGTTTCTCGCATGGCTTCGACGGGAATACTCAAACGCACCCGAGACGAACACGATAAACGTCTTAACAAAATCAGTATCACAGAAAAAGGCAGAGCGTTGCTTAAGATAGCATGTAATAACATGAAGACAGCTGATGATAAGTTGTTTGATGGATTTTCCGCAGATGAGCTTGAAACCATGCTCGATTATGCTACGAGGATGCGAAACAACTTACTTCAGGAGCATATTGCATCAGAGGGGTCATCATGCGGCTGTTACTAAACTATTTGTCTCACTCTAAAATGTTTGTATTACTGATCATATTGTTGTTGATGGGCAAGGCGATCGCCGATCTTGCCTTACCGAGTTATACGTCCAACATAGTCAACGTGGGAATCCAACAACAAGGAATCGAACATGCTATTTTTGAACAACTAGGCGAGACCACGTATCAAAAGATAATCTTTATGCTCGATGAACAGCAGGGGCTTCGGTTTTCCGATGCGTATAATCGTTCCGGTTCGATCTATTACCTTAACGACTTTTCCGACAGAGCCGAAATAGAACGAATCACCGTAAACGCATTCGCAATGTTAACCACTATGGATGAAGATCTCGCTACTCAAGCAGTGATTGCTTCCATTGCCAAAGAATATGCATCGTTAGGTGTGGATGTTGATACGATGCGTCTTCGTTATATCTTGATCAGTGGTTTAAAAATGCTTGCTCTTGCATTCACCAGCATAGTGTTATCCATACTCGTATCATTCATCGCAGCCAGAGTTGCAGCTAAGCTCGGTAAAGAATTGCGAGCTGATCAGTTTGCAAAGATCCTCTCATTCTCCCGTCCTGAGATGGATACATTTTCAACCGCATCATTGATTACCCGTAGCACGAACGATGTGCAGCAAATCCAGATGTCATCGGTCATGCTTCTTCGGATCGTGTTTTTCGCTCCCATCATGGCCATAGGAGGCATTCTGAGAGTCTTGAGTGTCCAGACCACCTTGGCATGGACCATCGGCGTGGGGGTGGCTGCAATATTCACGATTGTCGGTATCTTATTCGCTTTCGTCATGCCGAAATTCAAAAAATTACAGACTTTGATTGATAAGACAAACCTCGTCATGCGCGAACGTCTTTCCGGTTTGCAGGTAATCCGTGCCTTTGGAACATATCGTCATGAGCAAAGACGTTTTGACAAAGCTAATAAAGAGGTGACCGAAACATCGTTGTTCGTTAACAGGGCCATGTCAGCGATGATGCCATTGATGATGTTGGTCATGAACATCATTACGGTGTTGATTTTGTACAACGGAGCGCATCAGATCGATGCGGGAATGATGCAAGTCGGGGATATGATGGCATTCATGCAGTACGGGATGCAAATTCTCATGTCGTTTCTGATGATAACCATGCTCAGCATCATGTTACCGAGAGCTTCGGTTTCAGCAACAAGAATTCAAGAGGTCTTGGAAACTCCTCTGTCGATTACTGATCCAGAGACAACATTTGTTCCTGATGGCTCACAAGAAGGTGTCGTGGAGTTCAAACATGTAGGGTTCAGCTACCCCGAAGCCGATTCCAAGGCTCTTGATGACATTTCATTCAAAGCCACACCCGGAACCACATTGGCGATCATAGGAAGTACTGGTAGTGGTAAATCAACGCTTTTGAACCTGTTGGTCCGGTTCTATGATACAACCGAAGGGACGGTGATGGTTGAAGGCCAAGACATAAAAACTCTTTCACCACGTCACATACGGTCTCGAATCGGCTATGTTCCGCAAAAAGCTATTCTTTTTTCGGGGACCGTGGCATCCAATATCGCATTCGGAATCGAAGAAGATCCGGAATTAATACAGCGTGCTGCTACCATCGCCCAAGCTTCTGAGTTCATAGGGCAGATGCCCAATACATATCAGGCATCGATTTCACAAGGAGGAACCAACGTATCGGGAGGGCAGCGCCAACGCGTCGCTATCGCCAGGGCGATTGCAGCCAAACGCCCTATTTTAATCTTTGATGACAGTTTTTCAGCACTGGATTACAGAACCGATACGGCATTGAGAAAAACTCTCAAACGAGCGTTGTCACAGACAACCGTCATCATCGTTGCCCAAAGGATTAGTACTATTGTACATGCTGACAGGATTTTGGTTCTCGAAGATGGAAAAATTGTAGGGGACGGCAAGCACAAAGAGCTGCTTGCCTCTTGCGCGGTATACCGACAAATTGCATCCTCCCAATTATCTGAAAAGGAGATGGACTTATGAGCAACCAACAGCAATCACCTCAAAAAAGTCCATCGATGCCCCGCTCATTCGGTCCCAGACCAGGTGGAAGATTCATCAGCGGACAAAAACCGAAGGACTTCAAGGGTACCGTGAAAAAATTGGCAAAACGCCTTGCGCCGTTTAAAGTTTCCATCATCATTTCTCTCATAGCAACGATCGGAAGTACCATCTTCGCAATTGTTGGACCATCCTTGGCAGGAGAAGCGACCACTGCGATTTTTAATGGAATTCAAGCGAAAATTGCCGGTGTCGGAGGTATGGATTTCCAGCTGCTCATTCGAATCTTATTGACATTGGCATTACTCTACTTAGCCAGTTCGACGCTCATGTTTTTGCAAGGATACTTGATGTCTTCCGTCGTTCAGAACATCGCCTATACGCTGAGAAAAGAAATCTCTGAGAAACTGGACAGGATTCCTATCAAAGCATTTGATACGATTACCCATGGAGAAATCCTTTCAAGGGTTACCAACGATATCGACACATTGGGACAGACTCTCGGGCAAGGCCTGATCCAATCATTGGCTTCTGTCGCCACCATTATCGGTGTCATAGTGATGATGTTGCGCATCAGTTGGCTCATGACCTTGATCGCCCTGCTGTTGCTACCGCTCTCTTTGATAATTATATCCGCAATCGTAAAGCGATCGCAAAAGTTGTTCGTAAAACAACAAGCTGCCCTAGGAGAAGCAAATGCCTTGATAGAGGAAGTCTATGGGGGACACGATGTCGTCAAAGCTTTCAATGCGGAACCGATGATGGAAGAGAAATTACTCCAGATCAATGAAAAGTTATATGAATCAGCTTGGAAATCACAGTTTTTCTCCGGGTTGATGGGTCCGATCATGCATGGGACCGGCGATATCGGATATGTAGCGATTGCCTTACTGGGGGGAGTGCTTGTCATCAACGGTACGATCACGGTGGGCAATATCCAGGCTTTCATACAATATATGCGGAATTTTAGCCAACAGATCGGGCAAACAGCACAAGTGACAGGAATGTTCCAGTCTTCTGCAGCTGCGGCGGAACGAGTGTTTGAATTTCTTGATACTGAAGAAGAATATGACCGACCGGATGCAATCGCACTTCCTGAGATCGAAGGATGCGTGGGATTTGA